>JALYQJ010000548.1 GCA_030855875.1 Acidobacteriota bacterium | reverse complement strand
AACTTAAGTTATGCCTCAAGCATTTGTAATACTCATAGTTCAATTAGTGTGCCAAATACCTAAACCTTAATAAATAAGCATATTGAACATATTTGTACTCTCAAACTTAATTATTAATTTTGCTATTTAGTATTAATTCGATACGAATGTTTTCGTAAATATATGAGAATGAGAAATATTTCAAATTAAAATCAAAATGTGAAAATAAAAATTTATAATGAACAAATTTTTATCTGAATATCTTTTTGGTTAAAACACATCTTTATCTTAATTAAAAATGTATGGAAATGATGCAAAACTAATATTGGGATTTTTACTTACAAACTTTAAGTGTTGATAAAACAGGAGCTTTGGCTAATGGCACAGGCATTGCAAACTATTAAAAATGATAGGTTGATGACAATCTGTTTATGTAGAAATTATGCAGAAAAATAAGATTGTCATCAAATGAAATATATTATTGTTACAGATTATCAAATTTGTTTAGAATCTATTTCATTTTGAAGTCATAAGCTATTGCTTTTCAAGTTTTAATATCCGGGGAGACTGAATGCCCGAAAGAGGTAAGTTAAGGGGAACTTACCTCTTTTTTTTGTTTTGTGAACTCTTTTGCTGCTGAAGTCTTTGCTATTGTCTAATTTTGATGCAATTTTTGCTACAATAAATTTAAAGTGAATATGACACACAAAGCATTAATTATTGATGATGATAAAACTACGCTTGACCTTTTGAAATTTCAGCTCGAAGCGGAAAAATTTGCTGTGACAATGGCAGATTGCGGAGCGAAGGGTTTAAACTTCGTGAAGGAAAATGAGTATGACATTATCCTGACAGACCTCAACCTGCCGGACATAAACGGAATTGAAATGGTTCGCCGCATCAAGGAAATCGCTCCCGAAACCGAAATTATTATGATAACGGGATTCGGTTCGACCGAAAAGGTCATTGAGGCGACTAAAGCCGGCGCGTTTCATTTTATCGAAAAACCCGTCGAGTTTGAGGAATTGTTTCTTTTGATACAAAAAGCGGTTGAACGAAAACAACAAGCCGCCGAAATTAAAGAATTAAGAAACAAACTTTCCAGTCCGTCGTCTTACGAAGGCATAATCGGCGGCAGTCGTTCGATGCAGAATATTTATGAAATAATTGACAGCGTTGCCGAATCCGATGCAAATATCTTGATTCTCGGCGAATCGGGAACGGGAAAAGAAGTGATCGCCAACGCCGTTCATTATAAGAGCCACCGTTCTAAAAGATCTTTTGTTAAAGTGAACTGTTCGGCACTTCCCAAGGATTTGATCGAATCGCAGTTGTTTGGACATATCAAAGGTTCGTTCACCGGCGCGGTAAACGACAAGATCGGATTTATCGGACAGGCGAACGGCGGAAGCATTCTGCTTGACGAAATCGGCGAAATGCCGGTTGATCTACAGCCGAAATTACTTCGGGTTTTGCAGGAAAAGATTTATTACCGTGTCGGGAGCGACAAACCGCAGGAAGTTGATTTTCGCCTGATTTCCGCGACTAACAGAAATCCATTTGAATCTATTCAAGCGGGAAATCTGCGCGAAGATTTATATTATCGGATCAACACAATCGAGATAAAAATTCCGCCTTTGCGGGAAAGAATGGAAGACGTTCCGATGCTCGCCGAACATTTTTTGCAAATTTACGCGGATAAATACAAACGACAAGACCCGGAGTTTTCGCAGCACGCTTACGATCAGATGCTCAATTATAACTGGCGCGGCAACGTGCGGGAATTGCAGCACGTCATTGAAAGAGCCGTGCTTTTGAGCAAAGGCGGCAGGATTACTAATCTGGATGTTCCGAAAAATTTGGACAACAGTCTTACTTTTGCCGATATTAAAAGGGATTTACCCGTGTCGCAGACAAATTCAAATGCCGGAACAGTTGAAACTTCAAATTATACAAACGGCAATAGTTTACTAAACAAACAAAACTTGTCCGGTGAAGAGTTATTTGAGGAAGTCGGGAAATTTATCGTTGAAAGATTACCTGAGCCAACCGACGGCGGCGAGCAGAAAGACATATTTAACGAAATCGAAAATGTCGTCGTAATGGCGGCGTTAAAACGAACAAAAGGTAATAAACAAGCTGCCGCTAATCTTTTAGGATTGTATCGTCCGCGACTCTACGGAATGATAAAAAGGCATAACATTGACGAGAAAATATAGGTAAATAGCAGTAAAAAATAGCAGTAAAAAAGAAAGGCGTTCAGAATATTCTGAACGCCTTTCTTTTTTAAATTCGGACAATCTATCTGTTACCGCTTGGAGTGGTAACATTAATGTCAATCTTCTCTCTTTTAGTTCCGCCTAAAAATCCGCTGTAATATAAAGCTCCGGCGATTATTGCGACGATAATTATCATCGCAATCGCCCAAATTAAATTGTTGCCCGTTCCGTTTTCATCCGCCATATTTCCGACTCCTTTTTTTAATATAAATTTTGTAAAACTTATAACTATTTTGCTCGAATTGCAAATTCAATGCCAGATACTTCAAAATAACTAATTTAATCGAATTTGCAATGTTTACATAAAAAATAAAAAGAAACTGCAATAAACAAACAATTAATCTGTAATCTATTGATACGAAATATAATACGGGAAAATTGAAAATCAGCAATATTTCACTCAAACCGATAGTAAATCAATAGTTAAAAGCAAAAACCCGCTCAAAGGCATACTCGTTGCATATCCGTAATGAAAACCAATTAAGAATTGCCCTCTAAATTTTGTAATTTTTGATAAAAGAGTAATTTTAATGATGTCGAATCGTGTCGAAAATTTTAATAGAGAGAAAGACCCGCAAATTTTTAATCTTTCCTATTTGGTGTTGGCTGTATTGATACTGCTGACAATCGGAGTTACCTATAACTTTTTCAAAAGCGCGAAAACCAAAGATGCAATCAGATTTAATAATCAGGTAAACCATCTTGAATCTTCAATCAAGAACAGAATAAATCTATACGTCGCTTCTCTTAAAGGAACTAAAGGTTATATCGAAACGACACCTGAAATTACCCGAAGCAGTTTTGCAAAGTATGTTGATCGTTTGGATTTAGAAAGCAAAGACGCGGGCGTTCAGGGAATCGGTTTTGCAAAAGCTGTCAAAAGGGAACAACGTGATGCTTTGACAAAGAAGATGAACGCTGAAAATCATACGGACTTTAGGATTTTCCCCGAATCCGAAAAAGATATTTATCAAACAATCGCCTATCTCGAACCGATGAATGAACATAACGGAAGACTTGTCGGTTTTGATATGTTGACGGAAGAGTCTTTTGCAAAAGTAATAGAACTGGCAAAGAATTCGGACGATGCCGCAATCAGCGGAAAATTAATTCTAGCTGCTGAACATAATCAAAAAGATCAGGAGGAAATTATAATTTTTCTGCCTGTTTACCAAAAAATTGACGCATCCGCTTCCGCACAGCAGAACGCCGCAGATTTATCGGGATTTGTTTTTATAGCTTTTAATACAAACACTTTTTTTAATCATATTTATCAAACGCTCCCGGAGCAGGATATCGGCTTTAAGGTTTTTGACAATGAGATCAATTCCCAGAATCTGCTTGCTCAAACCGAAGGGAGAAATATCTCTGCTTTAGATTTTGCGAATATAACCGACGAAAAGCACGAAGCGCAAAACCAACTTTCAATCGCGGGCAGAATCTGGATTCTTCAATATAATACTTTGCCGACGTTCACCGAACAGTCGAGCGTCGGATGGACACCTTTAATTTTGATGTGCGGTTTCGCGTTCAGTTTTATGTTGTTCGGAATGACTTACTGGGAGGCATCTTCACGCGCTCAGGTGGAGAAAACAGCGGCTGAACTTTTTGAAATGCAAAAACAGAGAGAAGTTTTGCTCGATAACGAACGCCAAGCGCGGCAGACAGCCGAAGAAGCGAATGCAACGAAGGACGAATTTATTTCGATTATTTCACACGAACTGAAAACGCCTTTGAATGCGATTGCAGGTTGGGCGAGAATTTTGAAAACGCAGGAATTATCGCGCGGAACCAAAGAACTCGCATTGCAGAAAATTGATAAAAATCTGCGTTCACAGGCAAGTCTGGTCGAACAATTGTTAAATTATTCGGAAGTAATCTCCGGCAAAAGCGTCTTAAAGGAAGAAAGAGTTGATTTCTCTGAATTATTTGAAGAAGCGTTCAAGCAAATTCAGCCGCTGGTGAAAGAGAAAAATATTGATATATCCAAATACAATCAACTGGATCATCATCTCATACGCGGCGATAAGGAGAAATTAAAAATCGTAATTGATAATATATTGACAAATGCCGTTAAGTTTACGCAGGGCAGCGGCAAGATTGAAATAAATGTATTTGAATCAAAGAGCGACATACAGATGACTGTAAAAGATAACGGCAGAGGCATCAGCCCGGAATTTCTGCCGTATATATTTGAAAGATATAAACAAGCCGACAATCCGAACATTAGAGACTACGGCGGGTTGGGTTTAGGTTTGACTATTTCCAAGCATATAGTCAATCTGCATCGCGGAAAAATTAGTGCGGCGAGTGAAGGAAAAGGAAAAGGAGCAACCTTTTCCGTTACTTTTCCGATTGATGGGCAGATTTAAATTGTCTGACTTCATTACGATCTATTTGATATTTTTTGTTTTTTAATTCAACAAAATTACTCATTCTAACGACATCTGTAAAATTCTACACAAAAAAATAACATCTCTGGCACAGTGGTTGCTGTTGTATATAAGAAGTGGACTTGCGAGATTTAACAACAGCTTTCCCTAATCTTGCAAACGATTCCGATAATTAGGGGAGAATAATACAATGAAAATTAAAATATACAGCTTTTTTGCGATGGCTTTTTTAGCCGTTGTTTTGACAACCGTTACTAATACTTCTGCACAAGTGAGACCTTATCGCGTAACCGATAATCAGGTGCAAATTTTATTAAATAGAATCGAAACCAGAAGTGACAATTTTCGTCGAGAAATTGATCGCTCGTTAGACAACAGTAGGGTAGATGGTTCTAGGACTGAAGATAATATTAACGAATTTATAATGGACTTTGAGACCGCGACAGACCGCTTGAAAAGTGATTTCGCTTCCCGAAATTCGACAGCTGACGAAGTTCAAGAAGTCTTAAATCGCGCGTTATTCATCAATGAATTTATGCGTAACAACCGTGTTTCGGTGCAGGCTCAAAACCAGTGGAATCTTATCAGAACCGATTTGAATACTTTGGCTAATTACTATCGCGTAAATTGGACTTGGAACGGTCGCACGAATGTTCCGGTCGTCACAAATCGTCCGTATATCGTTTCTGATGCTTCAGTGCAAACTTTGCTTGTCCGCATTGAGCAGAGAACCGACGTTTTTCGACGCAGTGTTGAGCAGGCTTTGATTAGAAACAATCGCAGCGGAACACAATCCGGTGAAAACGTCGCTCAATACGTATCCGAATTTGAAAACGCGACTGATAGTTTGCGCCGCAATTTTGAAGAGCGCGACTCGTTTTCCGCCGATGTAGAAGAAGTTCTTCGCCGCGCATCGGTTATTGACGGTTTTATCAGAACAAATCGGCTGACACCGGCGGTTCAGCGTCAATGGAATCTTTTGCGAAGCGATTTAAACACATTGTCGAGTAACTATAGAGTTAGCTGGGATTGGAACAATAATAATTTTCCTACGGCAAATAATTTTGACACGCGCCTGACCGGAACTTATCGCTTAAACATCGGGCAAAGCGATAACGTCAATAATATTATTGACCGCGCAATCACAAGCAGCAGTTCAAATACGAATCAGCGCGATAGAATTCAACGCAATTTAGAGCGACGTTTAACGCCGCCGGACGTAATTGTGCTTGAAAAACGCGGACAACAGGTAACGCTTGCTTCTTCGCTGTCGCCGCAACTTACTTTAGCTGCCGATAATGTTTCGCGTTCGGAAACAAACCAGAACGGCAGAACGGTTCAAACGCGAGTTGCCGCTACTTCAAATGAAGTCAGTATCAATTACGAAGGCGACCGGACAAACGATTTTTACGTCAGCTTTATGCCGTTGAGCAACGGGCAATTGCGCGTCAGTCGCCGCGTATATTTGGAAAATACAAATACATCGGTCACAGCAACGAGCGTTTATGACAAAACCAATAACATCGCTCAATGGTCATCCGTCGGAAATAGCGGAATCGGAAGCGGAACTATTGGTAATAATAATGGAAACAATAACGGTAATTTGAATGATTTTATAGTTCCGGCAAACACGAAACTGACTGCGGTTTTGCGGAGTATGATTGATACGAAAGTCACTCAAAACGGCGACCGCTTTCAACTCGAAGTAACTTCGCCGTCGCAATATAACGGCGCGATCATCGAAGGTCGAATCGCCAACGCCGATCAA
>JALYQJ010000365.1 GCA_030855875.1 Acidobacteriota bacterium | reverse complement strand
CGTCAAAACCGTGAAATTTTATCTGCGCTGCAACGGCATATTGGTCGGACGGAAACGCGCCCGCTTCGATGACGATTTTATATCTCTCGCGCGTCGGGCGGTAAAACGAAACCATCAACAAATGCAGATTGACGGTCAGCGAATTCATCACAACCGTTTCAATCGGTTTCGCGCCGATGATTTTCGCCATCGAATCGGTCAGAAGTTCGTGATACGGCATCCACGCTCTTTTCGCTTTGAAATGTCCTTCCACGCCAAGCGTTTCCCAATCTTTCAATTCCTGCTCGATATAATCTCGCGTCCGTTTAGGTTGAAGTCCGAGCGAATTGCCCGTCAAATAAATTACGTCTTCACCGTTCGGTTGTTTGGGAATGTAGAATTTTTCGCGGAAATGCTTGAGCGCATCACGCCGATCTGATTCGGCGGCGAACATTTCTGTCGGTTCGTAAGTTTCCGGTTTATTATTTTCCGCCATACAAATCAAAATATTCTCGCGCCGAATAAGAATCCCACGCAATAAAGTTGCGGTTGCAGATATTTATCAGTAAATATTCAACTCTGATGTAAGCCATAAACAAAGCTGTTTCTTCCTTGCTATGCCAGTCGCCTTCAGCGTCGTCGTGCGACCAATATAAAATTGCGGAATCTTTTGCTCGAAGAAAAATTTCATCTCCATTAGGACAATAACCGATTTCAATAATTCCATTCTTGAGATAGTTATTTTCTTTCTCCGCTTTTAAAATGTTTTCAGCAGAGTAAATAGTTGGACCGACTTCGGCATCTGCGGAAAACCAACGCCACTGAAAAAGTCTTTTCGTATTCAAATCAAGATTAAGTTTTTCAAATTCTTGATAGACATCATCATTAACTTCAGCACACTTGAAATCCGAATTTTCGTTTATTGTCGAGATGACTGCGTAAAGAAGATTGTCGTGCATAATATTATTCAGAAAACAAGTCTACGTCCAGATTAAGCCATTCTAACGCCGCGCCGTGTAAAAGTTTCGCTTTCGTTTCTTCATTAAACGGAATTAATTCAATCAAACTTCCGGCAATTTCTTCGCCGAGCGGAAACGGGTAATCAGTTCCCAAAGCGACTTTTTCCGCGCCGACGAGTTTGACTAAATATTCGAGCATCGCCGCGTCGTGAACCAGCGAATCGAGCCAGAATTTGCCGAGATATTCACGCGGATTTCGCAGATTATCAACGGCGCATAAATCCGGTCGGACTGCAAAACCGTGTTCGATTCTGCCAAGAGTATAAGGAAAAGAGCCGCCGCCGTGCGCGAAACAGATTCGCAGATTTTTATATTTTTCCAACACGCCCGAAAAAATCAGCGAACAAATCGCGCGCGAAGTTTCCGCCGGCATTCCGACGAGCCACGGCAGCCAGTATTTTTGCATTTCGGCTTCGCCCATCATTTCCCACGGATGCACCAAAATTGCCATTTCTAATTTTTCGCAAGCGGCGAAAAATTCTAAAAATTGCGGCTCGCCCAAGTTTAACTGATTGACGTTTGAGCCGATTTGCACACCGACCAAGCCGATGTTTTTACATCTTTCAAGTTCCCGAATCGCAAGTTTTGTGTCCTGTAAAGGAATTGTTCCCAAACCGATGAATCGTTTCGGAAATTTGCCGACGATTTCGGCGATGCCGTCGTTCAAAAAAATTGCGGTTTCCGCGCCGTCCTGCGGTTTCGCCCAATAGCTGAACATTACGGGAACAGTTGATAAAACTTGCACATTCACGCCAAAATTATCACATTCTTCGATGCGTTTTTCCGCCGACCAACAATTGTCTTCGACTTCACGAAAAAACTTGCCGTCGTCCCGAATCATCCGGGCGCAGCACGGTTTGTGATGTTCGAGCGCGATAAATCCGCCGTAGCCGAATTTTTTCTTCCAGCGCGGAATTTCTTTCGGCAAAATGTGCGTATGAACATCAATTTTCAGCATTCGGTTTATTTTAATTTAATCAACCCGGCTCGCGTATCTTTAAAACCGCACTTGTCATAGAAACTTTGCAGATGCGGCTCGAAATCTACGTGAAGCCATTCAATGCCCCGTTTTTGGGCAGCGGCAGTCGCCATTTCGACTAAATGCCGTCCGATTCCGCGCCGCTGGAAATCAGTCTGAACGGTCGTATCTAAAAGAAAGGCGTGAACGCCGCCGTCCCACGCGACATTAACAAAGCCGACTAATCTCGTTTCGTGATAACCGCAAACGTACGCCAGACTTTTCTCCAGAATCGGACGAAAATCAGTCAGTTCGTCGTTTCCCCAAGCATTGGCGAACAAACAGCTCAACTCGTCGTTTGTTATTGCCGGGCTAACGCGGTAAATAATGCCGGATTCGCTTTCTTCGTCGAACATTTTTGTAAATTTATAGGGAAAAGAAATCGAGTGCGCCGCTCAATCTCGTGCGGTATTGTTCGAGTTTTTCCATTTCTTTGGCTTCCGCCATTCCTTCGATGACGGGCGCGTAGTTAATTAAATTTATCGCCTTCATCAGCGGCGACATTTCGCAAATCTTTTTCTCCGGTAAGCCGCAGCCTTCGAGAAAATGCTGCTTGCCGTCAATCGAAAGGTCGTGCAGGGCGGCGACAATTACCATTCGGGCGCGAGATTCAACGTTCAATGTTCCCAGTCTAAAATCGCTCGAATTTCTCTTTCGTCATTGACAATGACATTTTTCAAACAAATGTCGCCGTGATTGAGCGCGGATTTGACGACCGGAAAACCGGCTTCATACAAAGCCTTCAAACCGAACTTGACCGGCGGCGGAATATAGATTCGCCCGGTTTCCTCGGAAACTGCCGTCCCGTCTAAATTCGTCACGACCGCGCCCGTTTCGGTAAAATCCGACTGCCACAGAAAATTCCGCAACGCTTCTTCAACTTCCAAACTCAAAGACATTTTTTATACACCTCCCGTGTTCGTTCTGCCTTTACTGACTAATTTTATTTTGGCGGGCTTAGAAAAGTTCCGCAATGAATCTGCTGCGATTCATACCAACTTAGCCTCAAAGCAGAGTTCGATTCTCAATGATTTCGGGTGATTTTCGGTTACGGTTTAATCAAATCATTTAAAAATACATTTCCGCTTTATAATTCACTCTCGAATACAGAGTTTCGCCGACCGGAACTTCCGTAAAGCCGAGTTTTTTATAAAGCGCGAGTGCCGGAATCAATTGTTGATTGGATTCTAAAAACAGACGGTTGCAGCCCGCTTTCTTCGCCGCTTCAATCAAATGTCTGCCCAGTTTTTCGCCCGCTCCCAAACCTTTGAACGCCGGTTTGACCGCCATTTTCGCCAGCTCGTAAACGGTTTCCGAAACTTTAATCAACGCCACGGTTCCAATTATTTCATCACCGTATCGGGCAAAGAAAATCTTGCCGCCTTTATCTAAAATAAAATCTTCAGGGTTTTCCAACTGCTCCAAATCGTGCGGCTCGACCGTAAAATACTGTGAAATCCATTCGATATTCATCTCCGCGAATTCCTGCCGGTATTGCGGTTCGTAATCAATAATCTTTACTTCCATTCAATCGAATTCCTTTGAAGTCGGTTTTTCAATATCGCCTGTTTTTTTCACAGTCGGCTTTATCGCCAATTCCGCCTTTTCGTCTGAAACTTTTTTCGCTTTCATTAACGACAGCGAAAGCTCGCGCAATTGGTCAACTTGCCGCAAACGTCTGGTAATCGCTTCGCTGGACATATCAACTTTCTTCATTTTCAATCCTGTCAATGTCAATCAAATCCTTTGCTCTGCCCGCAAGCGTTTTCATTTTAATTAACCCCTCGCGCGCGACAATCCACAAACTTCTGTTCTGCCAAATCAGATTTTCTTTTGTTTCCCACACATCTTCCACTTTTGGCGTAACGAGTAAAAAATCAAGCGGCAAAACCTCGCCGTCATCATCAATTTTTGAAACGCGGGGAATTTCTACCGCTCTTTCCTTAAATGACATATCAAGCCCGCGAATGTCGTAACCTTTTTCCGCCGCTATTTCGTATGCTTTCTCAAGCGATTCGGCGCGAATCAAAATATCAATATCAAAAGTCGCGCGCGGAAAACCGTGAATCGTCAAAGCCAATCCGCCGCACACCGCGTATTCGATTTCGCTTTCGTCGAGCGCGGAAATCAGTTGTGATAATTCATCTAAAAGCGTCGCCATTTTTGCTATTTACTAAATTTCACCGCGAGCGCGTTTTCCTTCTTCAATCAATGCTTTCAATTCGACGTCTGACGGAGATTCTGTGAGAGAACCGTGCCTTACATAAATTTTATCTTTTTCTAAACCTTTCTTACCTTTCTCATCCACAATAACATCTTTTTTAGCTCGATATGGCAACTTTTCAGGCTCACGAATAATCTCCAACTTTCCAACTTTTCCTTTTGAATAATCAACTATTTTATAATGGATATTCACCACAGGGTCGGTTAAATTTGCTAAGTGTTGTTCCATTATTTCTTGTGTAATACCTGTATCAGGCGGCGCAAAATACTCTCGCGTTTTATCATCAAAACCTATAATCATATATCGTTTTCCACTTGATTTTGTCGTTGCTAACCCTAATACATTTCTAGCAAATTTGGCTTTCTGCCTATTTGTATCCAAACCAATCTCTTGTTTGAAATCAACATTGGTTGTTTCCCAATCTTTGACTAACTCATCAATCAATTTTGATTCTATTGTAATGTTACGTTTTAATTCCCAAACTAAACCTTTATATGTCGGATATATAGTCGTTGAATATTCGTCTCCGGGATAGGCTTTTAAGAATTCTCTTTGTTCTAATAAATCCGGCAAGCTATAAACGAGTTCTTGAAAATTATTCTCTTGTTCATTTGTTTCAAATGGCGGCGGTTTAATTTCAAATTCTGAACATATTTCATCTCTTCCAACTTCTTTAATCCATCCGTATTTTGGAGTTTCGTTTAATTGGGGACTAGATTTATTGACAATTTTAAGTAAAGTTTCTTCCTTGTCGTCTAAAATTTCATCACAAATTACACTCCAAAAATTAACTCGGTCAGCAAAAACTTTTCTGCCTAATAAACTTATTTTCTGATAGCTTTCTCTATAAATATCAACCAAACCAGCTTCTGCCAAAATTTTAATTGTTTGGTGTAAACCACTAAGAGCATCGGAATTATGAAAATTTTCTTGTTCCGTCAAGTCCTTTGAAAAAACTATTTCGGGTAATTCACAATCATGAATATAGTCTTTGAGTTTTTCCTTTTCTAAAATGCCTAAAACGTGATGACACCAATCTATAAAATCCATAAATTATTTCCCAATCTTTCAAGTATTAACTAACAACTGGCGGCGGTTGCATCACCGCGCCGCAATTTTTGCAGGTTCGCAAATTTTCGTCGCCGTAGAATTTTTTGAATACGCCCTGAAACTGCGTTGTGATGTCTTCGAGCTGAAAGTATTCTTCATATAATTTCTCGTTGCAGTTTTCGCAAAACCAAAGAAGCCCGTCGCGCTCGCCGTCGCGCCGTTTGCGTTCAATCACCATTCCGATGGTATTCGCTCCGCGAATCGGGTTGTGCGCGACGCGCGGCGGCAACAGAAACATTTCACCTTCACGAATCGGAACGTCAACGGCTTTCCCTGCTTCCTGAATTTTCACAAGAATATCGCCTTCGAGTTGGTAGAAAAATTCTTCGCCTTCGTCCCAGTGATAATCCTTGCGCGAATTCGGTCCGCCGACGACCATCACGATAAAATCGTCCGCGTCGTAAACGCATTGATTTCCGACCGGCGGCTTCAGTAAATGACGATGTTCGTCAATCCATTGTTTGAAATTAAAAGGTTTTTGGATAGGCATAATTTTTATAAAACTCGCTTGCACATTAAAATATCGGGTTTGCCGAAACCGTTCGCATCGGGAATAACACCCGTAATGACGTAGCCCAACTTTTGATAAAACTCGAACGGATGTTCGCGCAGATTTTTTATATTCGATACATTTTCCAGCACATTCGGATATAAATCAACGCCGCCGATGCTGGTTCGATTGCTTTCGTCATCCGTTCCGAGTGTGATGGTTTTACCGCCGCGCATTCTTACTTGGTTTTCAAAATCTTCGACCAAAGCGCGTCCGATGCCTTGTCTTTGGCGGCGGCGGCTGACGACCAGCGGATGAAGTTCCCAAACAAATCCGTCATATTCTTCGATTCCGCTGATCCATCCTAAAACCTCTCCGTTTTCGCCGAGTGCCGCCCGGCTGATACGGCTTTCAGTCAACGATTGCCGGACTTCTTCAATCGCCGATTCTAAAGATTTCCAGGAATTAGTTCCCGTCATACGAAAACCGTCAATTAAAACTTCGGCAATGCGCCGGATAATTTCCGGTTCGTTGACAACCTCAACTATATCCATAAAAATTTATAAGAACGACAGACGTTTATAATTCCAAAATTTTATTAACAGTTCGCCAATTACGCGCCGTCGCGGAAACTTTCAACTTTTTACCGATGTAATCTTTGCCCATCAAACTATCTGAAAAGCCGACTCGCAAAAGGTAGAAAATCTCGCGGTTTTGGACGGCAAATGTTTCGTTTTCGTTATTGTTTGAAAGTAATAATTCGCGTTTTTCTTCCGGCAATTTCTCATCCAAAAAGAAAACGTGCAAATCTTTGTCGTTTTCAAACTGCCCGTCGAAAGGATTATTTTTGATAATTTCTTCGATTTCGGCAATCATCCGCACCATCACTTTTATCTTCAGCGAAAACTCTTTTTCAATCACGATTTCAAGTTTTTCCGCGAGTTTTTTGTCGTCAGTTTCGTCGGTTTCAAAAATCACGTTGCCGCTGTTGATGTAAGTTTTGATGTTTGTAAAACCGGGCGCGGCAAACACTCCGCGCAGAGTTTCCATCTTGATTTTATTTTTTCCGCCGACATTGATGCCGCGCAGAAATGCGACGTATTTCATTTATTTCTTTTGTTTCAAAAATTCTAAAACAACTTGCGGTCGCGCTCGATTTCCGCCGTCGAGCAGCGGCGCGGCTTTATTTAGCAAAAATTTGTCGAAAAACGCCGAAATATATTCGTTGATAATTTGCGCGGCGGAATTTCGTTCGGCAAATAAAGGCTCGTTCGGATCGGTGTTAAGCAAAAGCGCGTCGCTGAAGCTCGAATGTTTAATGCCCGGATAAAGCGCGAAATACGCTCCTGATTCGAGTTCTGCCAGACGAGTTTTGAAAGATGGTTTCCAGCGTTCGAGCAGGCGTTTTCGTTCTCGAATGCGATATTCGGCACGAGTCATATTCATCATTTTCAGTTCGGCAGCGGTAACTTCCGCCGATTTATTGAAAAACAGAAATGGCTGTTTGAGAACTTTGCCGCTTGCGTCCGGCAAAAAAACATTGCCCTGCGCCATTCCGTCAAGATTCGCGCACGCTTTAAATCGCGCGTCGGACGCGCACGCAATCGTCGCCGCCTGCCCGCCGAACGAATGACCGAGCATTCCCAAATTTTGTAAATCGAGCCGATTTTTGAAAGGCTTTTCGAGTTTTTCAAGTTGACCCGCGACGAAAGAAATATCTTGAGCCCAGCCGATGCGTCGTTCGTCAAAAAACTGTTTGCGCTGTTCCGCCGTCCAATCTTTTGGTGCTTCTTTGTCCCATTTTTCCGCCGCGTAGCGAATCGTTTGCCCATCGGAAAACTTAAAATCGCCGCTGTCGTAAGCGTGATTTATCGCCGCGACGACGTAGCCGCGACTGACCAGATTTTCAATAATCGCGGTGTAAGAAAACGGACTCGCTCCCAAACCGGGCGAGAAAATTATGACGGGAAATTTCGATTTCGATTCGGCTGGTTCAACGTCCTGAACGGCGTGAGTTTTGACGGTGCGGAGAATATTAAAACTATCGTCTTTGCCGCGCAGTTCTTCCAGATTCGGATAATATTCAGCCGCCTTTTTACCGCCTTTTTTCGCCGGATACCAGATTTGAACAAATAATTTTCGCTTGTCGTTTGCGTCGTCGGTAATTGTTTCGGCGCGGCTTTCGTCCGTCCAATAAAAGAATTTTCTGCCGATTGAAAATGCGCCCGAAGGCTTCGGCAATTCGATTTTTTCAGCGGTCGAAACAGGCTTTGAATCGTCCGCAAAGTTCATCGAATCAACTTTTCGCGCGTCCCAAACGCCCGAACCGGATTTCGTTCCGTTGCTCCGAAAAATATCGAAAGTGCCGCTGATTTTATCGCGGTCGAGCTTTCCGACAAAACGCGCTTCCGGTCGGATTTCAGCAGTAAAAGAAACTTCGCCGTCCGCAATTTTCAAATTTTTAATCGCGCCCGGTCTTTCGTCGCCCGCAAAACTCAAAACGATTTTCGATTCGTCAAAATTGACGCGAATCGCCGCCAAAACGTCGTCGGCTTCAAACGCGCCAGCCCAAATGCCTTTAATCTCCTGCGCCGCCGAAATTGAGGCGAAGCACAACAAAAATAAAATGATCGCTGAAAATCTTCTGCTCATTTTTTTGCTCATAATATTGATTTTATAAATTTAGCGTTTTGAGTCTGACGCTTCAATCAATCGTCGCAATAACTTTCAATTCAATCGCAATCGGAGTCGGCAAACAATTTATTTCAACCGTCGTGCGGCACGGAAGATTGTCTTTGAAATATTCGGCATAAATTCGGTTATAAATTTGAAAATCATCTTTCATATTTGTCAGAAAAACCGTCACGTCAACAATTTTATCCCAACTCGAACCCGAATCTTCCAAAATATAACGCACATTTTGAAACACCGAACGGCACTGTGTTTCGATGTCGTAGGAAACGATTTCGCCGTTTTCGTTTAATTCAATGCCGGGAATTTTCTTCGTTCCGCGCGTCCGGGGTCCAACGCCCGACAAAAACAACAAATTCCCGACCCGCCGCGCGTGCGGATAAAGCCCGACGGGTTCGGGAGCTTTTGCAGAATTAATAATTTCCGACATTTTGCCTTTTACCTTTTTACTTTTGCCTTACGCTTTGCGCTCGCCGTCATAAACCGCCGCCGCGCATTCGACGAACAAATCCAGATAATAATCGCGCACTTCTTCAGCCGCAAGCAGCCGGTTTCAATCCTGACGACTTGTGTTTCATTACTAATAATTTTCTTCTGTTTTCATTATTTCAACGTCAAATCTTTTCCGTAATGATTCGCAAAAACTCGACGGGCGCGACAATTTTCAGCGGTCGAAATTTCTGCCGAAACTCTTTTCCTTCAATCGAAACATCAGTCATCAAATCAAGCAAATCTTTATCGCGGCTGATGATATAATCGGCTTCGGCTTCGACGGCGAGGTTGACGTATTTTTCGTCTTTCTGGTCGCGCGGGTAATTAAATTTTTGCGGAACTGATTTTATCAAGACGGTTTTTAATAAAACACGCTCCAAAAACGCCTGCACATATTCGTCCGTTATTTGTAGATTCATTTCGCGGATGTCCGGGCGAAATAAAACATCGTTCACCTCAGCCAGAGTTTCGCGGCTGACAAAAAGCGTAAAAGCGTTGCCGTCCAAATAATCAAACAATTTGAAGGCAACGCTTTTTTCGCTCATCACGGCTTGCAGAAAAATCATACAATCAAAAACAATCCGCAGCTTTTCTTTAGTCATTTCGATTTTTGTTTTTCTTGCCAAACATCTTCACGCGCTTTTTCAAATCTCTGGATAATTTCGTCTTCGGTCAAACCGCTTTCCTTGAATCCTTGATGAATCGGCGCGAGAATTTCCCGAAACGATGTTTGCGCCAACCGCTTAACTTTTTGACGCTGCGCGACTGCCTCTTTGAAGACAATTTCAACATATTTCTCAAGCGGCAAACCTTGTTCGTCGGCTTGCTCGGTTGCCGTTAATTCAATTTCAGGTTCGAGTTCGAGTATGACAGTCATAATTTGCAATTTTAACACAACGGCGGACATTAGCCTTATTCTGTCCGTTTCGCCAATTTCTCCTGATAAATTTCCTTTCTGGCTTCTTCGACCAGCGCATCCAATTCATCGTCGGTTATTCCGCTTTCTTCGACCTCGCAACGAAAAGGCGCGAGAATTTCGTCAAGCATTTTCGCGCCGTTAATGTCTTTCTCGACTAATTTTTCGAGATAAACTTTGACCTCAAAGCCGTTCGCTTTCGCCTTTTTCTGCAATGCTTCTTCAACTTCCGGTTTTAATTTGAGAACAACAGCCATAACTTTTTACCTCAAACGAATTTATAGCAAAGTCGTTAATTTTTACCGTTAATAGTAAATTTTATCAATAATTCGCCTAATATTTATAATTGTTTCCCGGATTTTTGTCGCTAGTTCTGAATTCAACTCCGTGTTATCGAGTTTTTGGCAATCTTTGTATGGCAGATAAATTTTGAGCAAAATCGTCAACGACATATCAAAATACGTTCTGTTCGATTTTTCAATTTGAGATTGCCAGTCACATCTGGTTTTCCAATCGCAAACAAAGTTACTTATTCCTTCTTCGACAAAACTCCAATTTTCTTTCGTGTGTCTTCCGGCGTATAGCCTGAAAAAGTTCAGATTGTGTGTGTTTCGGTTTTCGTCCGGCGTTAGAGATAATTTGAATATTTGTGAGTTGAAATGTCTGAAATTGATATAAGGTTCGACTTCATAAATGATATTGTGAAGTTCATTTGCCCATTCGATTCCTTGTGGATTTTTTCCGAAAAAGAATTGTCCCTGCCGTTTCGTGTCGCCGATGTGAAAAAGTATAGCGATAAAATTTTCGCCGTCTTTCTGAACAGGCTCGAACCGAATTTCATCTATCCATCCGAAATCCGATTTGATAACGTATCGGTTAAATCTTCCGGTGCGTTCTTCGGTTTTTTCTTCGCCGTAAATTTGATTGGTTATTTGCTTTAACCTTTCTTCCAAATAATAGCCGTTCGGGTCAAATTCATCGGTTGGAAAAGGAATGTTTTGCAACAATCGGCTCGGAAACCATTCGGGCAACTTTCTTTCCAAAAATCGAATAAAATCGTTTGTGAAAGGACTTTCTGTATTTATTTGTTTTTGCAAAGACGAAACATTTAGCAAAATTCTGATGATTTTATTCCACGCTAAATCTTTGTATTCGATAGTGGTTTCCGCCGAACAATTTTGTTTGACCTTTTCAGCCTGACATTTTAGCTGCGCCGAGCAATCCTCGCTTGTCCGCTTAAATTCAAACAAAATGCAGGTGTCGTTGACAATGATACAAACGTCGGTTTCCGGGGAATTTGTTTCTCTGGCAATGACGCTTTCAAAATTCGCAATTTCTTTTCCGCTGCAAGCGACGGCGATTATTTTGCTGAAACCTTCTAATTCATTTACTCGATTTTGTAAATCAATATTGATTTTGTAATCGGGAAAATCCGTATTAAATAGTTTGGAATATATATTTTCGGAAAGAACGGACTGCAAAATTTTGTCCAAGAAAACGCTGTCATATTTCAAACAAAGCGCAAACGCTCGTGAAAGGTTATCTTCTAAATAATCTTCATTGTTTGCATTGAAAAAGTTGAAAATGTTGAGATGTCTATCCATTTTAGTTGTAATTTATCTTGATGCAAACATTTTTCTCTTCGGTAAAAAACTTCAAAGCCTCGAAACCGCCTTCGCGTCCAACACCAGATTGTTTCATTCCGCCGAACGGCGTTCGCAAATCGCGTAAGAGCCATGTGTTGACCCAGACAATTCCGCTTTCAATTTTTTCGGCGACGCGATGCGCCCGCGAGAGGTTTTCCGTCCAGACGGTTGCCGACAAGCCGTATTGGGTTGAGTTGGCGTAATCTAAAACTTCCGTTTCCGTGTCGAAAGGCGAGATGGTGACGACCGGACCGAAAATTTCTTCCTGATTCGTGCGGCAGTCGTGGTCGAGATTTTCGATAATCGTCGGTTCGATAAACCAGCCCGTCAATTTTGGATTTTGGATTTTGGATTTCGGATTATTTTCTTTCAGATTATAAGTTTTGTGCGATAAATCAATTGATTTTCCGCCGAGCAGAATTTTTCCGCCTTCTTGTTTGGCGAGTTCGATGTATGAAACAACTTTTTCAAAATGCGGCTTTGAAACGATTGCGCCGACGTTAGTTTGCGAATCAAGTGGATCGCCGATTTTTAATTGTGAAACTTTTCCAACAAAGTCAGCTTTAAATCGTTCATAAATCGGACGTTCGACAAAAATCCGTGAGCCGCACAAGCAGATTTGACCTTGATTTGAAAATGACGAGCGCACGGTCGTTGAAAGCATTTCTTCGTAATCGCAGTCGGCGAAGATTATGTTCGGATTTTTGCCGCCGAGTTCCAAAGACAGTTTTTTGAATTTCGGCGCGGCTTCGCGGGCAATCCATTCGCCGGTTTTCGTCCCGCCGGTGAACGAAATCGCTTTGACGTTTTTGTTTTGGACAATCGCGCTCCCGGCTTTTGTGCCGAGTCCGTGAACGATGTTCAAAACTCCGGCGGGCAATCCGGCTTCGATGCACAGTTTCGACAAAAGATAAGCCGTCATCGGCGTAATTTCCGAAGGTTTAGCGACAACCGTGCAACCGGCGGCGAGCGCGGGCGCGATTTTCCACGTAAACAAATAAAGCGGCAAATTCCACGGCGAAATGCATCCGACCACGCCGAGCGGTTGGCGCAAAGTGTAATTTATCGCCTGCCCGACGGTTTCGTGCGCTTCCGAAGAAAAGTGCATCGCGGCGGTCGCGTAAAATTTGAAATTGGAAACGGCTCGCGGAATATCAACCGATTTCGCTAAACTTTTCGGCTTGCCGTTGTCAACGCTTTCGGCTTCCGCCAAAAAATCCAAATCGCGTTCAATCAAACTCGAAACGCGCATCAAAACGTCGTGCCTTTGTTCCGCCGACATTTTCGACCAAACGGGAAAAGCCTTGCTTGCCGCTTCGACCGCGAGTTCGACATCGCGTTCGTCGGAATCCGGTATCAGCGAATAAACTTCGCCCGTCGCCGGATTGTAATTGTCGAGATACGCGCCCGAAAACGGCTCAACTAATTCGCCGCCGATGTAATTTTCCAGTTTTTGCATTGCCGATTATAAATTTCTAAAAGATGAATTCGTAAAAGATATTTTTTAAGATTTTACCTTACTTTTTTCAGCCGCGTAAGAAAAATTCGTCCGAAGTTTGAAACATTCGGTTTTGTATTAATCCGGCGAATATTTAAAAGTAGTAAAAACGTCGGTCGGCTAATCTTGAAAAAAAAGTAAAGAATTGATACTCTTAAGTTTGCGATAAAAACGGATTACGACGCTAAAAGGAAGCGATGAAAATATCAGCTCAGGAAGAATACGGACTCAGATGTTTGCTGCAACTGGCGACTATACAGCAAAACGAATCGCTGACGCTGCCGCAGATTGCCGAGCGCGAAGGCATTTCGGTCGCCAACGCCGGGAAACTGATGTGGCTTTTGAATAAAGCCGGTTTCGTCACCTCGACGCGCGGCACGAAAGGCGGTTACACGCTGGCGCGCGCCGCCGAAGAAATTCGTCTGAGCGAAGTGATAAAAGTTCTGGACAAAGACGTTTTGAGCAAACATTGCGACAGTTACACGGGCGTTCTCGATTCGTGCGTTCACAAAGGCGATTGCGGAATTCGCCCCGTGATTGTCGGACTTCACGAAATCGTGCAGGAAGCGTTGTCGAAAATCACGCTCGCCCAACTCGTCGGCAGCGAAGAATCGGTTGACCGCAAATTTCATCAGATTCAAGGTTTGGTGCAGAAAGTCAGCAGTTTTTAATTTAATTTTAAACAATAAAATTATGTCAACAGCAGTAGAATTATTAGCAAACAGAGAATATAAATACGGTTTTACGACCGACATCGAAACGGAAACGATTCCGAAAGGTTTATCGGAAGATGTCGTGCGTCTGATTTCATCGAAGAAAAACGAGCCGCAATGGTTGCTCGATTTTCGTCTGAAAGCGTATCGTCATTGGCTGAAAATGACGCAGCCCGACAATTGGGCGAATTTTCATTATCCGAATATTGATTTTCAGGATTTGAGCTATTATTCCGCGCCGAAAAAAAAGGCGACAAAGGCGAGTCTGGACGAAGTTGACCCGGAATTAATTAAGACTTTCGAGAAACTCGGCATTCCCATTACCGAACAAAAAATGCTGGCGAACGTCGCCGTTGACGCCGTGTTCGATTCGGTTTCGGTTGCCACGACTTACAAGAAAAAACTTCTGGAAGCGGGCGTGATTTTCTGCTCGTTCACCGAAGCCGTTGCTGATTACCCGGAACTGATTCAGAAATATCTCGGCTCGGTCGTGCCGTCTTCCGACAATTACTACGCGGCTCTGAACGCGGC
>JALYQJ010000362.1 GCA_030855875.1 Acidobacteriota bacterium | reverse complement strand
CGTATCAAACACAGATTAACCACGAACTGCGAAAAATAATGGAGAAGGATTTGTCGGACGAGACGACGGAAATCAATAAAAGCATCGAAACATTAACGACCAACAAAAATTTTATCCGCGCCGTCGCCGAACAGTTGAAAGAGTTGGAAACTGCTTAAAATGAGATGAAAAATGTAGATTCAAAATCGCACGTTCGCGGCGAATCAGTTTATCTCGACGACATTCCTTTGATTCAAGGAACGCTCTACGCCTGTGTTTATGATTCGCCAATCGCGCACGGGAACTTGAAAAATCTCGACACGACCGAAGCTGAAAAATCAGCGGGCGTAGTGAAAGTAATCACGGCGAAGGATTTAATCGGGGAAAATCAAATCGGCGGTGTGATTCCCGACGAGCCTTTGTTTGCCGATGAAGAAGTTCATTTTCAGGGAATGCCGATTGCGCTCGTTTTGGCGGAAACCGAAGAACAGGCGAGAATGGCGGCGAGAAAAATTACGGCGGAAATCGAGCCGCTCGAAATTGTCACCGACCCGCGAGTGGCGTTTGCGAAAAACGATTTGATCGTGCCGCCGAAACATTTTAAATTGGGCGATGCTGAAAATGCTTTTAAAGATTGTGAGAATGTTTTTGAAGGTCGCGCCGATGTGAACGGGCAAGAGCATTTGTATATCGAAACGCAGGGCGCATACACCGTTCCGACTGAACAGGGCGGAATGCGCGTCTTTTCTTCGACGCAAGGACCGACCGCCGTTCAACGCGCAGTTTCTCGCGTGACGGCTTTGCCGATGAATCTGGTTGAGGTTGATGTAACTCGTCTTGGCGGCGGTTTCGGCGGCAAGGAAGACCAGGCGAATGCGTGGGCGGCTTTGTGCGCGGTCGGGACGCAATTGACGCGCCGTCCGGTGAAATACGCGCTTCACCGAATGGAAGATATGCGAATGACGGGCAAGCGTCATCCGTATTCGGCTGATTATAAAATCGGGTTGGATAAAGATTTGAAAATCGTCTCATATCAAGTAGTGTTTTATCAAAATGCGGGCGCATCAGCCGACTTGTCGCCGCCGGTTTTAGAAAGAACTTTGTTTCATTGCACGAACGCTTATTTCGTTCCAAATGTTGACGCGACGGCTTACAGCTGCCGCACGAATTTGCCGCCGAACACGGCGTTTCGCGGATTCGGCGGACCGCAGGGAATGTTCGTTATCGAATCGGCGATTGCACACGCGGCGGAGAAATTGAATGTTTTGCCGTCGGAAATTCAGCGCGTAAATTTAATCGCCGACGGCGACAAGTTTCCTTACGGGCAAATTGCCGAATCGGAAGCGGCGACGAGTTGGACGCAAGCCGACGAGAACTTTAATTTTGAAAAATTGCAGAAAGAAGCCGACGAATTCAACCGCGAAAACAAATTCATCAAAAAAGGCGTTGCGCTTCAGCCGGTTTGTTTCGGCATCTCTTTTACGAAAACGCCGATGAATCAGGCGCGTTCTTTGGTTCACATCTACACCGATGGTTCGGTTGCGGTTTCGACCGGCGCGGTGGAAATGGGGCAAGGCGTGAACACGAAAATCGCGCAGGTTGCGGCGCGGATTTTCTCCTTGCCGATTGAAAGAATCAGAGTTCATTCAACAAATACTTTGCGAATCGCCAACACTTCGCCGACTGCCGCATCTGCCGCCGCCGATTTGAACGGACGAGCGACGCAAATCGCCTGCGAAACAATTCTGCAAAGGTTGAAGGAAGTTGCCGTGCCGCTCGTCGAAGCAAACAGCGCGGATGACGTTTCAATCGAAAACGGTTTCGTTTTTCGCAATGGCGAGCCGACCGATTTGGATTGGCTGGTGCTGGTCAACGAAGCGCATTTCAACCGCGTCAGCTTGAGCGAACACGCGCATTATGCGACGCAGGGAATTCATTTCGATTGGGGAACGGCAAGCGGTCATCCGTTCGCATATCACGTTTACGGAACGGCAATTGTTGGCGTAACGGTTGATTGTCTGCGCGGAATTTATGCGGTTGATTACGTCAAAGCCTGTCACGATTTCGGCAGTTCGATGAACACTTCGGTGGACTTCGGGCAAATCGAAGGCGGCATCGTTCAAGGAATCGGCTGGATGACTTTGGAAGAAATCGTTTATGACGAAAACGGAAAATTACGCTCGAACGCGCTTTCGAGTTATAAAATTCCCGACATTTATTCCGTGCCGCGAACAATTGAAATTTCACCGCTCGAAACCGACAGAGAAAATCTCGCAATCTTCAATTCCAAAGCCGTCGGAGAGCCGCCGCTGATGTATGGCATCGGCGCATATTTTGCGATTCGCAACGCCGTTCTGGGTTTTAATGCTGCAAACTCGCCCGCTTTTGACGCGCCGTTCACGCCGGAGAAAGTTTTGCTGAATCTGTATTCGGAAACGGTGAAAGATTGGTGACGGCTTTGCGCGAATTGGAATTTGAAATAAGCGACGAAATTGCGACGGAAAAATTGAAAAGCCGGGAATGAGCAAGGAATTGGAAATCTGGCGTTTTGCCGCCGAAAAATTAAAGCGAAATGAATCGGTGATGATGCTCGTCGTCGCGGAAAGTTCGGGCAGCAGTCCGGGACGACAAGGTTTTAAAATGGCGGTTGCCGCAGATGAGATTTGCGGCAGTATCGGCGGCGGCGTGATGGAAGTTCGGCTCGCGGAACTCGCCAAAGGCAAAAGTGAATTTGCAATCGTTGAGCAGGTTCACCGAAAGAGTTCGGCAAATTCAAGCGGAATGATTTGTTCGGGCAGACAGACGGTTATTTTTTACCGGCTCGATTCATCACATTTAAAAACCATTCGTGAAATTATCCGCACAATCGAAAACGGGCAGCCGAAAGTTTTGCAGATTTCAAATTTCAAATTTCAAATTTCAGATCGCCGGGCGGAAGATTTTGATTTCAAATTTGAACAAAGCGGCGTAAACGATTTCATTTATCGGGAGAAACTCGGATTCAAAAACCGGCTTTTTATCATTGGCGGCGGGCATTGCGCGTTGGCGTTATCGGAGTTAATGTCGAAAATGGATTTTCACATTTCGCTTTTCGATGATCGTCCGAATCTCAATACACTTGAAAAAAACAAGTTTGCCCACGCGAAACAAATCATTGAATCTTATTGCAAGATTGGCGAATTTATCGGCTCGGGCGCGAATCACTTCGTTGTCGTGATGACGCTCGGTTACAAAACCGATGAAGTCGTCATCAGACAATTGCTCGATAAAAAATTCAAATACTTCGGCGTTCTCGGCAGCCGGGCGAAAATGACGACGCTTTTAAAGGATTTAAGAAAAGCAGGTTTTGCCGAAGAAAAGTTAAACCGAATCCGAACGCCAATCGGTTTGCCAATCAACAGCCGAACGCCCGAAGAAATTGCCGTCAGCATCGCAGCGGAAATTATCCGGGTGAAAAACTCGAAAGATTAAAATTTTAATTTAAGCTATAATTGCGTCAAATCAATCGAGGTAGAAAAATGAAAATTGACGAAAACGCGCCGGATTTTACGTTAAAGGACGGCGATGGAAATGATTGGAATTTGGCTGAGCGGAAAGGCAAAACCGTTGTTCTGCTTTTTTATCCGGGCGATAATACGCCGGTTTGCACCAAACAGATGTGTTCCGTAAGAGATAATTGGGCTGATTACGCGGCGACGGGCGCGGAAGTCGTCGGAATTTCGACCGATTCGCCGCAATCGCACAAAGCGTTTATCGAAAAACACGATTTGCCTTTGACGCTTTTGTCGGACGCGGGCGGCGACATCGCAAAACTTTACGATGCTGCTTCGTGGCTTCCCGGACGTTCCGCCCGCGCCGTCGTCGTCATTGATAAAACGGGCGTTGTGCGGCATCATCAAGTTCAATCGCTAAGTTTATTTCGTCCGAAAGACGATGAAGTTTTAGCGGCTATTCGGGAAACGCAGAAAAATTAGCCGCGAATGAGCATCAAAAAGCAAAATTTTTTTAGCCACGAATTACACAAATTGCCACGAATAAGCAAAATAATAATTCTTTATTCGTGTTTATTCGTGACATTCGTGGCTAATTCTTCTTTGTGGTAAAATTTCCCAAAAGGAGTTTTAAAAATATGGCTTTATTTTCAGGTGATAAATTTAAATGTGCGCGTTGCGGACAGAAAAATGCGCCGCTCGGTTACGCGCCTTTACCGACCGAACTCGGACAGAAAATCGGCACGGAGATTTGCGGCGAATGTTGGAAAGAATGGCTGCAAAAGCAAAAACAGCTTATCAATCATTTCGGTATAGACATTTCAAATCCCGATTCGCATCAATTTCTTTTCGATCAGATGAAGATTTTCTTTTATGACGAAGGTGTCGAACTCGCGCAGATTGATTCGACCAAAGAAGGCAGTGTTAATTGGTAACAGCGGAAAAAAAATAAAATTTTCGTAACGGGCGGCGCGTCAAAAAAGCATCGCCCGTTTTTTTTGGGGAATACAACTGGTTTGAAACCGCATATTAGAATCGGGCGAATTCAATAACGGATAATCGGCAAATCTCTGAGGAAATATAATGCGACAAATTTATAATGTTCTGATTCTTTTATTCGTAACCGTGATTTTTAGCGGCAGTTCGTTCGGAATGAATAATTTCAAAAAACAGGTGAAAGTGCGTGCGCCGGAGTTAAATGGCGGAACGAGTTGGCTCAACACCGAAAAACCGTTGTCGCTCGCCGCGCTGAAAGGCAAAATCGTGCTTCTTGATTTTTGGACTTACGGCTGTATCAACTGTATTCACATTATTCCCGATCTCAAAAAACTCGAAGCGAAATACGCCAAAGAACTCGTCGTCATCGGCGTTCACTCGGCGAAATTCGACAACGAAAAAGATACGGAAAATATCCGCAAAATTATTCTTCGCTACGGAATCGAACATCCGGTAATCAACGACGAAAACTTCAAAATCTGGGACGCTTACACGGTCAAAGCGTATCCGACACAGGTTTTGATTGATCCGAGCGGCTATATAATCAACGAATTTGTCGGCGAAGGACACGCGGTGGAAATGGACGAAGCCGTCAGTGCAACCGTCTCCGAATTTCGCAAAAAAGGGATTCTGAACGAACAGCCTTTGAAATTTGCGCTCGAACAGGCTAAAGTCGGCGATTTGCCTCTCGCTTTTCCGGGAAAAGTTACAGCGGACGAAAAATCAAAACGTCTTTTTATCTCGGATTCCAATCACAATCGAATCATCGTCACGGATTTAAATGGCAAATTAATCGAAACAATCGGCAATGGAAAAGCGGCTTTGACTGACGGAAATTATGCAGCGGCGGCGTTTAATCGCCCGCAGGGACTTTATCTCGACGGCGAAACGCT
>JALYQJ010000302.1 GCA_030855875.1 Acidobacteriota bacterium | reverse complement strand
GTGCCGCCGCAACCGTCCGTGCTTAAATCCCAACGGAATTGAACCGTGTTTCCCGGACTGACTAATCCGGTCAGATTAACCATCGTTTTTCCCCACGAACCGCTCACCGCGCCGCCGTCCGCGCCCGTCCACGCACGCTGCGAAGCCCGCGGATTGTCGTTGCCGCCTCCGGCAGTTACTAGTGTCGTGTTATGAGCGTTGTAAAGAAAATTAGCTTGCGGAACGAGCGTAAACGCTCCGCCGTTGACGCTGATCAAAAGCTGCGCGCCGTCGTAACCGCTTTCGAGAGCAATCCAGTGGTCGAAACTAAAAGTCGGATTTGTCACCGTTCCGGTCGGAATCTGAATCGTCGGGCTTTTCAAAAATCTCACACCTTTCTGACTGCCTGCCGCGCTGCACGAACCGACATTCGGGTCTGACGCATAAAAAGCCTTACCCGGAATATCGTCCGGCAAACCCGTTGTCACCAACCAATCCGGCAAAGAAAATGTTCCTGTAGTTTCTTGTTTTCCGATTGTCCAGCCGGACGCGCCGCCTTCAAAATCATTTGCAAAAATAGTTCTTCGGGCGGTTCCGATGCCGCACACGGCTTCGGCGGGCGGATTTTTCGCCAGCAGCGGAACAAAGTTACACTGCGTCGGCGGCGTTCTCATCTGCACTGCTAATATCGCCTTTTGCACTTCGCTGACATCGGCAGCCGTGATCGTTTGACCGGAAGGTAAGCCGGTTTGCAAATCGGCGAGATTTGTTCCTGCTATTCTTAAATCGTTGGCGGATTGTTCGAGCGCGTCGGCGTGGTCGGCAAAATCCGAATCTCTCTGCTGATAAATATTCATTGCGCGAAAATAGATGTGCGCCGCTTTGGTCAAACCGAAGGCATTAATCGTTTGCCCGTTGTATGTTCCGCCGTCCACGAGCAGAGCGAAAGCGTGATTCGGCACGCCCGAATTTGAATGCACACCGCCCGAATCGCCGCTGCCGCAGACATAAACAGCGTCGGAAACTTTGCCCGGATCGTTAAAACAATTCGGATTATACATATCGCGGAGTGCGCCGCTGATGCCGCCGGTCGCGTCTTCGCCGAGCAGCCAGCGGGTCGAACCGGAGCAAATACCCGGCGAACGGGCAGCATCGCTCGCGGAATTGCCAACATTATCCCGATTATTAATGCGGTCAATAATTTCGCCGTAAATGTCGGAGTAAGATTCATTGAGCGCACCGGGCTGCCATTGGTAAATTAATCCGTGCGTGAATTCGGTGTAAGCGTGTCCCCATTCGTGAGCCGTTACGTCGTCGGTCGTAAGTCCCGCGCAGAACGATATAAACGTTCCGTTCCACGAAGCATTCGGACAACTGTAGCCGCGATTGAAAATCGAATCCATCGTCGCGCCCGAACCGTTGAAAGAATCACGATTGAACGCATTTTTAAAGACATCGTAAGTTTCCTTCGAGGCGATAAGCATATTATTCGCTTCTGTGCTGACGGTCGGAAACGCCTGTCCTTCCGTCCAAAACGGCGCGGCTGGATAGCTCGGCGGAACATTCGGCAGAGAAAGTCCGTCGTAAGCGCGGCGCGAAAGCGCGTCGTGAATGCCGGTGAATTGGTCAACTGTTTTATTTGTTTGCGCGTCAATAAAAACGAATTCACGAATGTCGGTGTTGTTCGTCACCTCGATCTGCCACGTTAAAAAATCGTTGCCGGGAACGCCTTTGATCAAACCCGTGCGATAAACATAAAGCTCGATTTTAGCGGCGAATAAGCCGTCGGCTGATTTTTCTTCCGACACTTTAGCAACGGCAACGGCGGCGGCTTCCGTCTGCATAAAAACAGGATTTACATCAATTTCTATTTCGGGAACGAATGTTCCGTTTACGGCGTAGAGTCTAATTTCTTTATCTAAATGCGTTTTGAGCGTTCCGGCGAAAACCGGTACTCCGTTGTAAAATTGTTGATACGTCTGGTGCTTTGCTCCGTTGTCTTCGCCGGTTTCATTTTCATATCGAAGTTCTGCGGCAGGATTTTTGATTCCGAAAAGGCTTCCATATTGACGAAAAAAATCATCGGATTTTCCCCTCGCGTCGGCAGAATCTTTAAAAACCGATAAATCTACGCTTTTATTATTCGCCAAACGGACAAATGCGGCGGCTCCGGTCGCTTCGTTAATGCTGACAACTGCGCTTTCGCGTGTATTTTCCTTCAATCGCCGGATACCGACTTTATCAACCGGCATTTTTTTCCCCGTCGCTTGTTCGACAACAGGGAAATTTGTCGCCCGGTCGCTGTCGTCCTGAGCGTTGGAAGAAGTTGTTAATGGCGAAAACAAAAACACGATGCACGAAGTTACAAGACAAAAAATAGCGATTACAATTAAACGACGCATAAATTAATTTTCTCTGATTTTCTCTAAATTGTCGGTTTGAATGACGATAAATCGTTCGGGAAGGTTGAAAATCTTTAACTTGTATTTAAATTAAAGTATGAATAAAACTAGCAGGAAGCCGGATATTTGTCAACGAACTTTCTATAAACAAAAGCGGCTGAAAACTATTATTTCAGCCGCTTTTGTTTGAAAATGATTCGTTTAATTTTCATTATCCGCTAATTTTCAGTATCCGCTTCCATCACATACAATTTGAATTTATTCGAC
>JALYQJ010000215.1 GCA_030855875.1 Acidobacteriota bacterium | reverse complement strand
GCGATATTTTTTGCGATTCTCTCTCGCGGCGGAATTTTCGTTGACGCATTTACCGAATACGTTTCCAAAGATTTAGTCGAAGTTCTGCAAGCGGTCGTGATTTTGTTTGTTGCCAGTTTGCAGAGATTTTCAAAGAGGTAATTTATGAACACACAAAAATTTACGGCGGTCATTGAGCGCGAAAACGACGGTTACGTTTCGCTCTGTCCCGAACTCGATATAGCGAGTCAGGGCGATACGGTTGAAGAGGCGAAGGCGAATTTGACCGAAGCCATCGAACTTTTTTTGGAATCGGCTGATGAATCGGAAATTAAAAGTCGGCTTCGCACGGAAATCTTTATTACGCAGTTAGAGGTTGCCGTTGGGTAAATTACGAACATTTTCGGGAAGCGATGTTTGTCGAATCTTGGAACAAAACGGATTCGTTCAAGTGCGCCGGCGCGGAAGCCATATTTTGATGCAAAAACGCACTGACGTTTCGACGATAACCGTTCCCGTGCCGAATCACAAAGAAATCAGAATCGGCACATTACAATCAATTATTCGGCAAACGGGTTTGCCGCGAGAACTTTTTGAAATATGAGCGAAATTTTTTCGATAGCTTTAATTTTTTCGACGATTCGTTTTGCCACGCCGCTGATTTTCGCGGCTTTGGGCGGAATGTTTTCCGAGCGTTCGGGCGTTATCAACATCGCCCTCGAAGGCTTGATGCTCGCCGGAGCTTTTACGGCGGCGGTCGTCACATATGAAACGGGAAATCCGTTTTTCGGGTTTTTCTGCGGAATGATCGCGGGTGCGGTTTTGGCTTTTGTTTATGCGATTGCCTGTATCAAATTTGAAGCCGATCAGGTGGTCGCCGGTTTCGGCATCAATATTTTGATGCTCGGACTGCCCGCGCTTTTGTCGAGCGCGATTTACGATTCGTCAGGTTCGACCGAAAGAATCGCCAAAGAAAATCTTCTGCCCGCGTTTCTCGACATCAACATCGCTTCGTTTCTGGCTTTTCTGCTCGTGCCGATTTGCTGGTATGTGCTTTATAAAACGCCGTTCGGTTTGCGTCTGCGGGCGGTCGGCGAAAATCCGGCGGCGGCTGACGCGGCGGGCGTGAGCGTCGTTCGTTTGCGCTATACCGCCGTCGTTTTGTCCGGCGTTTTAGCGGCGGCGGGCGGCGCGTATCTGTCAACCGGACAATCTTCGATCTTCACGCGCGGAATGACGGCGGGACGCGGATTCATCGCGCTTGCTGCTTTAATTTTGGCGAAATGGCGACCCGTGCAGGTTCTTTTCGCCTGTCTGTTTTTCGGTTTTACGGAAGCCTTGACGATTCCGCTCGCCAACATCAAAATGCCTTCGGGCGAAAATGTTCCCGTCCAGTTTATCCAGATTCTTCCATATGTTTTAACGATCATCGTTCTCGCCGGATTCATCGGTTTATCACGCGCACCGAAGTCTTTGGGAATTCCGTATCGCAAGGAAAAATAATTGGTTTATAGAGAGGTATGAAATGTTTTTCAGTTGTGAAGACAAAAGTAAAAAACACAATCACCGTCGAAGCCGATTTGCTCGATCAAGTTAAATTTACTCCAAAAATTTTGTCGTTCAAACTGATTTACAAATTATTCCATAATTCCCAGTTCGTCCAAGTTTTGTTCGCGGTTGCGCCAGTCGGGGGCGACTTTGACGAAAAGCTGGAGGTAAACTTTTTTGCCGAGAAGTTTTTCAATATCGGCGCGGGCATCGGTTCCGATTTTTTTTAGTTTTGCGCCGCCTTTGCCGATGATAATTGCCTTTTGCGAGCTTCTTTCGACGTAAATCGCGCAGTAGATTTTTGTCGTTTTCGGATTGGTTTCGTCGTATTTTTCCGTCACGACCGCCGTTACATATGGAAGTTCTTCGCCGGTCGTTTGCAGGATTTTTTCGCGCACCATTTCCGAAACCAGCGTTCGCATTGATTGATCGGTCATTTCGTCTTCGCCGAAAATAGGTTCGCCCGTCGGCAAATGTTTGATAATTTGCGCGAGAAGATTTTCGATTGCTTCGCCTCTGAGCGCGGAAATCGGGACGATTTCGACAAATTCCAATTCTTTTGAATATTCTTCGATCAGCGGCAAAAGTGCTTTTTTGTCTTTAACTTTATCAATTTTGTTCAAAACCAAAACGGCGGGTTTTTCGGCATTTTTTACTAAATCCAAAACAAAGCGGTCGCCGTTTCCGGTCGAAACCGAAGCGTCGCGCATCAAAACGAGCAAATCTACCGAAAGAATCGCGTCGTGAACCGCCGACATCATTCGCCGGTTGAGCAAATATCCGGGTTTGTGAACGCCGGGCGTGTCAACGAAAACGATCTGCCCTTCTTCTTTGGTCACGATGCCTTGAATTTTGTGGCGCGTCGTCTGCGGTTTGTTGGAAACGGCGGCGATTTTCTCGCCGACCAGATGATTTAAAAGCGTTGATTTGCCGGCATTCGGACGACCGATGAGCGCGACGTAGCCGCTGCGGAAATTTTCGGAATTCATAAGCGAAGATTTTACCACAGAGGCGAATTGACGCGGAGATTTTAGAGCGAAACATTTCCTCCATTTTCGTTTGTTCGATAAGTTTTG
>JALYQJ010000196.1 GCA_030855875.1 Acidobacteriota bacterium | reverse complement strand
TACAGGAAATGATGCAGGATTTGGTCGGCATCGTCCGCACCGAAGACGAAATGCAGCGGGCTTTAATCGGCGTGAGAGAACTGCGGAAACGAAGCGAAAATGTCAAAGCGACCGGCAACATAGATTTTAATCCGAGTTGGCACACCGCGCTTGATTTGCATAATTTGCTGAATGTGTCGGAAGCGATTACGCTCGCCGCAATCGAGCGCAAGGAGAGTCGAGGCGGACAATTCCGCGACGATTATCCGATGAAAGTTGAGGAGTTCGGCAAAGTGAATTTCACAATCGTCAAAGACACGAACGGCGAAATGAAAATCGAGCGTGTGCCGATTCTCGAATTGCCAGCCGAGTTGAAACAGATTATCGAGGAAATGGGCTAATGATTTTTTTTAACGCAAAGGCGCAAAGACGCGAAGACGCAAAGGAAAGACAAAATATTTATTTCTTCTCTTTGCGCCTCTGCGCCTTTGCGCCTTTGCGTTAAAATTCTTGGTGGAGATAGATGGCAAAAGCAACATTCAAAATCTGGCGCGGTGACAATAGCGGCGGCGAATTCAAATCCTACGACACCGAAATTTCCGAAGGAATGGTCGTGCTTGACGCGGTTTTGCAAATTCAGGGCGAGCAAGCCGGAGATTTGGCTTGCCGCTGGAATTGCAAGGCGGGCAAATGCGGTTCGTGTTCGGCGGAGATTAACGGCAATCCGAAGCTGATGTGTATGACCCGAATGAACACTTTGCCGACGGACGCGCCGATAACCGTCGAGCCGATGAAGGCGTTTCCGCTCAAGAAAGATTTGGTGACGGACGTTTCGTGGAATTACGAAGTCAAGAAACGCATCAAAAAATTCAAGCCTCGACAGCCCGACGCGCCCGACGGAACGTGGCGAATGCAGCAGGAAGACATCGACCGCGTTCAGGAATTTCGCAAATGTATCGAATGTTTTTTGTGTCAGGATGTTTGCCACGTTCTGCGCGACCATCATTTGCACGAGAAATTTATCGGACCGCGTTTTCTCGTTTATGCGGCGGCACTTGAGATGCACCCGCTCGATACCGAAAACCGTCTGTTAGATTTAAAGGACGAATCAAATATCGGTTTATGCAACATTACGAAATGCTGCACAAAAGTTTGTCCCGAAGGAATTACGATCACCGACAACGCGATAATTCCGCTGAAGGAGCGTGTCGTTGACGAATTTTACGATCCGATTACCAGATTTGTGAGATTATTTCGTAAGAAAAAAAGTTAAAATATGAAAAAGGAGAAAAGTGAAAAAGTTAATTGATTACCGACCGCGCAAACTTTTCGACTTTTCCCTTTTTCCCCTTTAGATTATGTTTGAACTAAAATTATTATCCGCCGAAGCTGTTCCGGCGGCTCTCGAAAAAGCAAAACATTATCGCCTGCTTAATGAACCGGGCGCGGCGCAGAGCATCTGTCTCGACATTTTGCAGACCGAACCTGAAAATCAGGACGCGCTGATTACGATTGTTCTGGCGATGAGCGACCGTTTTGGCAAAGATTACGCTATCGGCGATTCGCAAATCAAGGATTATCTCGCGCAAATCTCTGACGAATATGAACGCGCCTATTACACCGGAATCGTCTATGAACGCCGCGCCAAAGCGTCCTTGAATAAAAGAATGCCCGGCTCGGAATCGGCGGCTTATGAGTTTTTTGTGCAGGCAATGGATTGGTTTGGGAAAGCAGAAACGATTCGTCCTGCCGGAAACGATGATGTGATTTTGCGTTGGAACGGCTGCGCCCGAATCATTATGAGTAATAAACTCGAACCGCGTGAAATGGCGGCGGATGTCTGTGATTATTAGAAAATATTGGTAACGGGCGGCGTTACAATATTGTCTGCCGAACATTTTCGCAGATTCTTACCCGAAAAATCATCGGAACTAAAACCGTTATAATTATCCGGTCTAAGCGAAACTATAAAAGATTTCCGCGACATTCGGATAAAACTAAAGCACGTGAAAATCAACCGTTTCATCTTTCAAAATTACCCCAAAATCCGCAAATTATTTTTCGCCGGCAAAAACGTCAAAAGATGAAACTTCGCTTGATGTAATTAGATTAAAAATCTAAAACTAACTCGCCGTTTTTTTCTTCAACCGAAACGCTTCCGCCGTCGGACAACTTGCCGAACAGAATCTCGTGCGCGAGCGGTTGTTTGATTTTATCGTGAATCAGCCGCGCCATCGGACGCGCTCCATATTTCGGGTCAAAGCCGTTTTTCGCCAGCCATTCTTTCGCCGAAGCTTCTAAAATTACCAGCACACGCTTTTCGGCTAGTTGTCCGTTTAGTTCGTTGATAAATTTATCAACGATTGATTTGATGTTTTCCAAATCCAGTGCTTTGAACGGAACCCAAGCGTCGAGGCGGTTGCGAAATTCGGGCGTGAACGTGCGTTCGATTGCGCCTTTTGCGTTGCCTTTTGAGTCCGATTGATTGCGAAAACCGACTCCGCCACTCGATAATTCTCTCGCGCCCGCGTTGGTCGTCATAATCAAAATCACGTTGCGGAAATCGGCTTTTTTGCCATTATTGTCGGTTAAAGTCGCCGAATCCATCACCTGTAAAAGCAGATTGAAAAGATTCGGATGCGCTTTTTCAATTTCATCAAGAACCAAAACGGCGTGCGGCGTTCGCATAATCGCTTCGGTCAGTAAGCCGCCCTGATCGAATCCGACGTAGCCCGGCGGCGCACCGATCAGACGCGAAACCGTATGCGGTTCGGCGTATTCGCTCATATCGTAACGCATAAATTCGATGCCGAGCTG
>JALYQJ010000170.1 GCA_030855875.1 Acidobacteriota bacterium | reverse complement strand
GGATAAAAATCTTCTTGTTCTCCCATTTTCGGGTCTTGTTTGAAGACTTCGACATCGAAAACGCGCAGAATATCGCGCCCTTCCATATTGAAATGCGTCTGCGTCGAAGCGATTGTCGTTCGCTCTCCGGTCGCTTTTATATCGCCGGTTCCGTAATTCATTGCATCCGAACGATGAACGTCAAAGGCGTTGTAACCCAAATCCGTTCCGACCCGTCCGGCGCGCGCGCGTCCGTAACCAGTGAAAATCGTTACGACATCATCCGGCTGACCGGGCGCGATCCAGACTGGAACATCTTTTTGAATCTCCGCGCCCTGATAATTCAATCTCACCAAATCCGAGAATAAATTTCCGCCTTTCGTGTTGATAAAGCTCGTGCCTTCATTGCCGCCGGTGTATTCGTTGGCTTCTCTGTTCTGATTCAATCCTAATCTTTCTGCAGTTCGCGGACTGATTAAAGCGACGTTATCCCAGGTGATTTTGGTCAAAGGCTTCGGCAATTCCTGCAGCCAGCCGTTGTTGGCAAAACGTCCGTCATAAACTGTCGGATCAGGACGAATCGAAATTTCCAGTCCGCCCGTATTCGCCGGTTTTACTTCCGGCTGACTTAAAAACGCCGTATTCGCCGAAACGGTTCTGGTTGCCGCCGCTGAGTTCGGCACGACTCCGTTGTGAACGATTCTGCGCCAGACATCTTCAAAATTGCTTGCCGCCGGTGCGCCGGTCTGCGCGGTTGTCGGCACATTCAAATTATTTCCTGCCACATTATTTGCTGTCGTTGGCGGCACGGCGGTTGAATTCGTCTGATTTATCGCCGTTGGCGTTGATTGCGGTTTCGCAGTTTGAGCGCGATTGCCGTTTCCGGTGTTTTGTCCGGCTGCGCTTCCGTTTGTCGCCGCGACTGCCGCCGCTGTTCGCGTGGCGGCAGTGTTTATATTCTGCGTCTGCCAGAATTCTCTGATAATGTCGTAATCTTTTTTGTCAAAATTTTCACGAAAGAAAATCTGCGCGACTTCGTGAATGCTTTTGCTGTCGTAGAGCGGCTCGATCAGCGGCTGAACGATTGAAACCGTTCCGTCGTAGGCGCGGGCATCGCTCCATTCTTCCAGAAAATGCTTTTCCGCAACGTGCCAATGACAAAACATTGCGGTTTCGTCAATGTATCTGCCGAGATGAACGCGAAGCGGAATTTTATTCAGTCTTTCTTCATTTAACTTCAAATCAAACGGCGTGTTGTAAACCGGATTTCCGCCTAAAATGACGAGCATTCTGACTCTGCCGCCGTCAACATCGGCAATCAGTTCGCGCAGTTGTTCAACCTGCGTTTTTTCGGTAAACGGCGCGAGCGGTTCGGTATAAACAACCGTCTGACCGACATTTCCGAGCGCACCGTTGATGGCGTGAGCGAGAGCGTGAACCGTCGGCGATTGATTATCACCGGCAACTATAATTGATCTGCCGCGAAACGCCTGTAAATCCTTCGCCATCGAGTTGATCCACTGCACGGCTTCGGGCGGCAAACCGGCAGGACTAGCACCGGAAACTCCGAGTGCGGCGGCTAACGCTTTGGCAACTTCGGTCATCTGACTCGGTTTAACCGCCAGCCGATGATCGGCTTTCGCGCCCGTTAAAGTCGTCGTTGTTTCCACCGCGTAAAGCCGGTTAATATCCTGATTCTGCTCGTTAAGCGCACGTTTTTTGATGAAATCTTTCATATAGCGGACGTTGAATCCGCCGAAAATATCTTTGTCGAGCGTGACCACTCTATCCGCTAAATCGAATTTGTAAACCGTATTGACCGGCGCACCGAACGCCATTCTCGCGCCCGCCGTCGCGTTGTCATTGTTGAGCGGTTCGTATTGAATCCATCTCGAATTCGGAAGTTCAGCCGCGATCTGCCGAAACTGCGCGGTGAGCGTCGGTGAAGTAACGGTTTCGGTCAAAAACCTAATGCCCGCGCCGCCGTCCGCACGATTGCTTTCAACAGCGGTACGAACTTCCGTCACAAAATCCTGCCACGTCGTCGCATTGCCGCGATACGTCACCTGCTGCGAACGATCCGGATCATACATCCCTAAAAGCGAGGCTTGCGACCAAACATCGGTCGAACCGAGCGTTCCCGGATGTTCGGGATTTCCTTCGATTTTGATCGGACGACCTTCGTAAGATTCGCCGAGAAGTCCGTTGGCAACGCCGCCCATTGTCATCGCCGTCGCAAAATAAAGAGATTTTCCCGGAATCATCAGTTCATTCTGGCGAACGTAAGGAACTATTTTTTCAGCCGGTTGAATAACGCAGCCGCTCAAACCGGCAAACGCCAGCGACGCGCCCATTACCTTAATAAAATTGCGGCGGCTCAGCGAGTTGTCCCATTCTTCGGCTTGCGCCGGATATTCGTGTTTGACGAATTCGGCAAATTCCGGCGCGTCAACGTATTCTTCGACGCTGCGCCAATATTCCTTTCCGTTCTGCGACAAAATCTTATCGCGTAAAGATGCAAAGTTCCGCTTTTTGTCTTTGCTAGGCATTTTTTTTTTAATTCCTCTGTTTATATTTAGGATTCAGGATTTAGGATTGAGAAAGCAATTTCCGAATTTTGACTTCAAAACCCTGAATCCTGAATCCTGAATCCGCTCACCGATGGCACGTCGAACAACTGGTCAACATTTCCGAACTTCGTATATTTTTTATCTTTTCGTCAACTTCCCTTTGCTGCTCCGGCGTTATATCGCTCGGATTCCACGAAGTATTGTAAATTTCCGATGTCGGGCGAATATTCGGAGCCGGTTCGCGGTGACACGACAAGCACCATTCCATCTGCAAAGTATTTTCCTGATAAACCGCCGGCATATTTGAAATATCGCCGTGACAACTGGCACAGCCGACACCTTTGCTAATGTGAATGCTGTGATTGAAATAAGCGTATTCCGGCAAATCGTGAACCCGTTCCCATTCAATCGGTTTATTTTCCCGGTAGCTCGCCCGCACCGGCTCTAAATACGGACTGTCCGCCCAGAGCTGATTATGGCAATTCATACAAGTCTGCGTCGGCGGCATTCCGGCTGAAGCGGATGTTTCCACCGTCGAATGGCAATAACGGCAATCAATTCCGTCGTCGCCCGAGTGATGTTTGTGGCTGAACTGAACCGGCTGCTGTTTTTCCAGATAACGTCCCGTCAAATAAGTAGACCGGGCGACCTGCGTGTAAACGTAGCCTGCGACTCCCGCCAGAATAACGACGGCGACCATACTTATTCTGGCTATATTGTTTGCGCTTTTATGGAAAAATTGTGCCATTTTAACTCTCTCAAGACCGAAGTTCACACAAGACTTATGTTCACCTAAACATCGGATTACAAAATATCCGGGTTCGTTTTTGCGCGAACCGATAAACCCTTTATATGAAACTTTTGAATAACTACTTTTTTAAGTTTACCGAATCTTTAAAATTCCGCAAATTCAACATTAAACATTAATTTTTTCACTCTTCTTGTGCAAGTTTTCACTAAATAAGTTTAGCTGATAAAACAAATTAATCGTTTAGATTTACAAAACTGCTTAAATTTTCGATCTAATAATTTCTCGTTTTTTTGGAGGTAGAGTTTTAGCGTTGATTGAGAGCTTTGCGCGACGATTTGATTTTACCTGCGCGGAATATATTTGCTCTTATAAAAACCCGTCCCCTTACTCGTAATTTCGATAAACTCAAATAATTTCAGCTAATCAATTTCGTTTGCCAGCAAAGCCGCGCCGATTGCCGCCGCATTTTCACCGAGTTTGCCTTCGACGATTTGAGTTTTTTCAAACGAAGGCGCGAACGAAAGCTCGCGGGCGCGTTCGATGATCGCGTTCAAAACCAGATGCTCGGTTTGCATAATCTCGCCGCCGACGACGACTTTTTCGATATTTAATAAATTAATAACTCCGGCAATCGCGGTTCCGACATAAATTCCGGTTCGCTTGAGCATCATCTGCGCGAAATCGTCGTTGTTTTTCGCTTCGCGGACAATATCTCCGAGCGTGATCTGTTCTTCCGTCATTTGACTCAAAGATGAAGTGCTGTCTTGATGAAAACGGCTGCGCGTGCGGCGGACGATGTTGGTTGTCGAAGCGACATCTTCGAGCTTCATTCCGTCGGAATTAACGGCGATATAACCGAATTCCCCGGCAAATCCCGACGCGCCGCGCCAGATTTTCCCGTCGAAAATAAACGCGCCGCCGACACCTGCGCCGAGCGTTGCGTAAAACATATTTTCGGTTCCGCGCCCCGCGCCGAACCGAAATTCGCCGTAAGCCGCCGCGTTTGCGTCATTTTCAATAGTAACTTTCAATCCGGTCGCCGCTTCGATTTCGCTCGACAGATCAATTTCCGAATGTTCGGGAATGCTCGTCGAAAAAGCGACACGCTTCGTTTCCTGCCGGACAAGTCCGGGAACGGCGATGCCGATGCGGTCGAAATCGCCGAATGTGTTTCGCAATTGATTGATAAAATCGGCAAGCTGCGGCAAATTGAGCTGCGAACGATCAAACGAAACCCGATTTGAATCAATAACGCTTCCGTCAAAGCCGAGACACACGGCTTTAAAGATTGAATTTGAGATTTCGACACCGACGAGTTTTTTTCCGGTTTTCGAGGCTTCGTTTATCATTTGAACATTCTCTGTCAGTTAAATTACAGGCTGGAAACTAACGCGATTTTAGACACTCGCCCGAAAACTGTCAAACAGAGATTCCAAAGAAGCTAAAGCGATACTCAGCGATTTGAAGGAGTTGCTCATTAGAAAATGTGAGCGAGTCACGGAGATTTGCGGAGCGTTCATCGGTACGAGCGTGGAAAAGAAATAATGCGCGAAGCAGTCGAACATTTGGGAAAACCTGCCAAAATCCTATCACTTACACGCAAGAGCGAAAACAAAAAAGCTATAAACCATTGAAAACAAATGGTGGAGTAGAGGAGGGTCGAACTCCTGACCTCTGCATTGCGAACGCAGCACTCTGCCAAACTGAGCTACTACCCCACGCGAATAAATTTCAATTTTACGGGTAGTTACCGAACCATGTCAAGAAAGTTCTATTGTCTGAAAGCAGAAGGAAATACTATTTCAAATCGGTTTATACCCTGCAAGATTTTATTTGTTAATCCCAAACAAAAAGGCGCAATTCGACTTAATTTTTAATATTTTTCATTGACTACCAAACTTGAGTTGACAAGCTGGAAATTTTAGTGGATGCTTTTGCACACTTAAAACAAAAATGAGGTTGCCGGTGCTTGAGGGATTTATATCACTCGATAATAAATCTCCAAAAGCTGATTCATCATTTCAAAGTGATTCAAAACTCTTTTTGATGTGTAACATTTTCTGAAGCAGCAGAAATTATCTTGCTGTTATAGTTAATGTTTTTTGGAAATACCGAGCTATTAGTAATTTACTGCCACCCAAGCCCTTAACAACCGAACTTTTTATTAACCGATTCAAGTATCAGAGTTTGAATTTCAAACTTTGGTTTTAATCATTAACCCTGGTTACGGTTTAATCCGTAGTCAATTCAAAAAGGAGATAAATTTACTTATGAAAGTTAAAAGATTTTTTATGATCACATTAATCGCAGCTATGTTTGCGGTAACATTTTCGTCCTTTGCAATGGCGCAAAATATCGTTGTAACCCCAACCAACACACAAGGTTGGTCAACGGCGGACACGAGACCCGGCGGGGCGGTAAATTTTGTTGTAGATGCAACAGCCCCAGCAGGAAACGGTGCGCTACAATTAACCACTGATGCCACAACAGCGGCAAAAGCCCAATATTTACATGCCGCAAATACTCCGTTAGCAAATGTAACGGAACTTAGTTATTGGACAAAACAAGTCAGCGGTCCGCCTCATGCAGACCCGTCGTATCAATTACCCGTTTGTTTGGGTGGATTTAACAGTCCTGTGACTATAACTAATCCGTCCGGCTGCACCGGCTTTACGACATTTGTTTTTGAACCGTATCAAAACAACGGATCGGTTGCTCCGTCGCCCCTCGTCGTTCCTAATGTGTGGCAGCAGTGGGATGTGGATGCCGGACAGTTTTGGTCATCGAGAACCGTAAACGCCGGTGGAGCGTGCGTCGTAACTGCTGGCTTCGGCGGTCCTCCTTTCTATAGCCTGTCTCAACTTCAATCCAACTGCCCAAGTGCAGTAGTCGTGGCATTCGGCGTGAATATCGGGACTTTCAATCCGAGTTATGATGTTTACACCGACCTGGTTCGATTCAACAACACAACTTATGATTTTGAACCTTATCTTGTGGCGACGAACAAAGACCAATGCAAGAACGGCGGGTTTAATGATGTGAAACGCGCTGATGGTTCATCCTTCAAGAATCAAGGCGATTGCATTCAGTTTGTTAATACAGGCAATTAACTGAATTCAATTCATTAGAATTGTCGAATAAATTAAAAGAGTGCTGATTTTATTCAAATCAGCACTCTTTTCTACTTTACAATTAATAAATAAAGCTGTTGTTCTGAAATTTATAAATGCAAAAACTTTAAATTTATTGAACGGTCGTTGCCGGAAGCAGCGAACCTTTCGGGTCGGAGGCAAAGGCGTGACCGTCTTCTATTTTTCCGATGATGCCGTGAAAATTGATTTCGCCGTCGGCTAAAACGACGACGACATCGCCCGGACTGTAAAGTTTTTGATCAATCGGAAATTTGATGACGGTGGCGTTGCCGTTTTCCTGCGATACGGCTTCGTATTCAAAATTATCGGCGTTGTAACTGATGGTCTGACAAAAAGCGACTTCTGACATTTATATTTTCTCCTTGA
>JALYQJ010000169.1 GCA_030855875.1 Acidobacteriota bacterium | reverse complement strand
TTCGCAAAGGTAAATCTTAGATTTTCACGCTTACGGCTTGTTCCAATGACTGAATTTTCTCATAACCGAAAACGTCGGCGAAATTTTTAACGATTACATCTTCGACTTCCCGTAAATCAATTTCGCGCCCTAAAAGTCTTTCCATTGAAGCGACCGGCTCGCCTTCGCAAGCGATAATCCAATTAAAAAAGCTCAAATCCGTGTTGACGTTGAGCGCGAAACCGTGTGTTGTTACCCACCGTTTGAGGTGAACGCCGATTGCCGCTATTTTCCCTTCGCGCGTGTGAACTCCGGTCAAATTCTCGATTCTGAAAGATTCGATTCCGTAATCGGCGAGCGACCGAATCAAAACTTCTTCCAGATCGCGCACGTATTTATGAACGTCCTCGCGCTCCGGCGAAAGACTGATAATCGGATAACCGACGATTTGCCCGATGCCGTGATACGTCACTTTTCCGCCGCGATTCGTTTCGTAAACCTTTGCATCCAGGGTTTTTAAAATCTCTTTTGTTGCTAAAACGCCGTTCATTTTAGCGCGTCGCCCGACGGTGTAAATATGCGGATGTTCGAGCAGCAAAAGATAATCTTTTTTGCGCTTTTCAATCACCTCGCGCTCAAGCGAACTTTGCATTTCCAAACCTTCGGCATAACCGAACCGACCGAGACGGCGAACTTCTATAAGCCTTTTCTGCATCTCTTTTATGATAAAATTTTACGGGAGAATTTACTAACCCGAACGAACATTATGAAATTTACCAGAAATATATTAACGGCTTTGACGGTTCTGACGTTTGTTTTCTGTCTGAATCTGACGGCAGACGCGCAGAAACGCAGAAGAACGCCGACAAAACGAACGGCAACCGCCGCAAGAACTACGGCGGCGAACAACGCGGCGAACATTGCCGAAATAAAAGCGAGTGCGGCGAAAGTTTCGACGCAGGTTAAAAATGTCACGAAATTTATTTATCTTTTAGGCGGAATTGCCAGCGGCATCGAGGATATTGATAAAGAAGCCAAAACGAGGAAAGTTTCGCAAAACGCGCTTAACATAAACGATACAAATAAAAGAAAAGTCATTCAAAGTCTCAAAGATTTACGCGCCGGACTCGCCGCGCTCGAAGCCGAATTTAGAATAAAACCCGCGCTCCGGCTCTATAATTTTAATATTCAGGGAATTTCCGATATGAGCGGTCAAGCCGAAGATTTGGCGACGGCGGGACAATTTACCGAATCCGGCAAAATGCTGATTAAAATCGTCGAAAGGTTGTCGGACACTTTAGTTTCGCTGCCTTAAATATTGTTTGAAAAATAAGAAATAGGACGCGGATTTGCGCTGATTCAACTGATTTTCACGGATTATTATTTCATTTTTGTCGAACTCTCCAAAATTGTATTTATTTGTCGCAGAAATTTGCGGTCTCAAATCTATAAACACCGCACGTTTGAATTTTGTGAAATAAATTTAAGGTCGGAGCGCGGACATCCTTACCCGCGCTCCGACCTTAAATTTATTTCCACAATTAGGGCTTTTTCAAATTCGCAATTTTCTTTTCCGGTTCGCAAACTTCGACTGCCTTATTTTCCGCCGTCTGCGCTTTTTTATCTTCGACGATTAAGCCTAATTTTTCGCGGATAAACTTTTCCGCTTCCGGTTCGATCAATTCACCGTTGACGATGAAGGCTTTTTTCAATAAAACATCGCCCTTCTTTTCTAAGTTTGCAGGTTCGAGAAAAATGTTCCACGGCGAACCCCATCCGCGAGTGTCGCCGACCGCTTTTCGATATTCGTAATGCAGAGTTTTTTGTTTCGCGGCGGTCGAGTCCGATTCGTAAACGGCGGGAAAAGTGACCTTTAAATCGTTGAGATTCGTTTTCATCTTTTCAACCGAATCGTATTCGCCGACACCGATCACGTCGAAACCGTTTCCCTTATATTTTTCATACATTTTCTGCGCGAAAGGAGCTTCGTGCTTCCAGTTCGGACACCACGACGCAAAATAAACGACCATTACGAGTTTTTTGCCTTTCGTAAAATCGCGCAAATTTATTTCGCCCTCGCCGCGCACGTTTTTATAAGTCCAATCTTTATAATTTATTGCCTTTTCCTGAATCGGTGCCTGCTCGGATTGCGCCGAAGCGAAAACAAAACTCAGAAGCGTAATTGCCAAAATCGAAAGCGTTTTCATATTCGTAAACCCCATTTATGGACAGACTAAACTCTCAGATGCGAAAAAACAAGAAAATTCTGTCCTTCTATTCCGCCTAATCAGTATTTAGCACCGTCGCATTTTTTCTTCTGCCGCCGAACCAGTAAACTACATTCAAATAAATTCCCGTTAGTGCCGACAAACACGCGAGAGCCGAAAAAAGGAGCAGAAGCGCGGATTGCCACGAACCGGCGAAAAAATAAAAATGTGCCTCTCGGAAAAATCTCGTCTTCAACGTCGGCGGTTTTGACATCTGCGCTTCGCCGGTTTCCGCATCAATAAAAATCGAATCTGCGCCGAGTCCGCCGATTGATTGATACATCGGTTTGCCGTCTTTCATTAAAAGAGTCAAAGCGGTCGTCGGCAAAGTTTTGCCCGCCAATTCGTTGGCTTTAATAATCGCATCGGTCGGAGCGATTTTTACCCGTGACGAATCAATTTTTTCAATGCTGCCGCCTTCGACCGCGTTCGGCAGCGCATACAAAAATCCGCTCAAAGCCCACGCCAAAACCGGAATCGAAACGAAAAGTCCGAGCCATAGATGCGTTTGATAAATAAGTTTTCGCATAATTGATTGTCACAAAACATAAAAAAGGAGTTGACTAAAAAAATAGTCAACTCCTTTTCAAACTTCAAGATTTGATTTTTAATTTCCCAACGCTTTCGCCGCGTTGATTCTGCCGCCGTTTTCGACTTTGCCGTTTAACGAATCAATTTTATCTACTGATTTCAAAATAAGTTCGCGCAATTTTTCGACCGAAAGTTTCGGCTCGCTTGCCAGAATCAAAGCCGCTACGCCGACGACCTGCGGAGCTGCCATCGAAGTTCCCGACGCTTCGCGGTAATCGTCATTAAGCCAGGTTGACAGAATATCTTTGCCCGGCGCGGCGATGTGAACCGTTTTCACGCCGTAATTTGAAAATGATGTAAGCTGATCGTTTTTGTCGGTCGCCGCAACGCTAATGACGTTCGGCAAATTGTAATTTGACGGATAATGGGGACGCTTGTCATTATTGGTCGTCGCGTTTCCGGCAGCCGCGACGAATAAAATTCCTTCTTCGCCAGCCGCGCGAATCGTGTCTTCGAGAGCTTTGGAATACATCGTTGAACCCCAACTCGCGTTGATAACACGAACATT
>JALYQJ010000161.1 GCA_030855875.1 Acidobacteriota bacterium | reverse complement strand
AAGCTCGCCGATTTGCGGACCGATGGCGTTTTGAATGCCGTTCGCCTGCGGATACGGCGGGTTGGGCGAAGTTCCGCCGTGACGGAAAACGCGCAGATCGGCGGCTAAACCGGTGATCGGGTCGGAGCCGGTGTTGCAAAGTTCGGTATCGAATTCGGCAACTCCGAAAAGCGTCGAACCGATTCCCGCCAAGCCTTCATATTCGCGGCGGATCGTCTGACCGTTCAAAGTCAGATTGGAAATCAAAGTTCCCTGTCCGGTCGAAAGATCGAATTGGTAATATTGTTGTTGTAAATTTGTAGAATCCCGGTTGTTGTCGGAGATTGAGTAACCGATCTGCGCCGAAACGGTTGATTGCATTGAAACAATTGCGACAATACAAATTATTATTCTGAATAGGTCTTTCATTTTTTCCTCCAAATGTGTAACTTCGTTAATATTTAAAATTCCAAGGCGAAATTCGCGACAATGTTTCATTTTTAGCCAACTACGGTCGGCAACTTTTGCTATTTTCTTCGCTATTTCGCACTATTTTGTAATGACGTTCAGCGTCAAATGAATCTTGTAAGACAGTAGCTGTTTTGACATCTGCGGCAGATTTGCAGTCAAGGTCGCCGGATAAAATCGAGTTTCAATCAATCGTTTCGTAATTCCTCCGCGCAAACTTTTGATTATGACGGAGTTGAAAGACGATTATTTGAACTTAACGACAATATTTCCCGAACAACCTGTTCCGCGAAATTAATTTCAAAATCTGTTACTGGCTTTTATGATTACAAAAATGAAGATTAGAGATTGGATATGAATTAAAAGTTAAGCAGTCGTTAATTTCCGGTTAAATAAAACTATTTTTGAACCGTCGTTTCTTGTTCTTTCATCAGGCGGGCGACGAAAAATATGTAGTGAACGCCGGAGGCAAAGGCGAGCAAAACGACGAGCGTGTAAACTGTGGGCAGATAAAAACTGAATCCGAAAAAGGCGGCGAGCAGAATCAGACCGACGGCGGCGACCTGCACGAGCGTCGAAAGTTTGCCGAGCTGCGACGGTTTAAAGCCGTGAAAGCCGGTCATAATATTGATCGCTCCGGCGACCGTAATAATCAAAACGTCGCGCCCGATGACGGCGGCTGTCACCCAAAACGGCACGGATTTGCCCGGCGGCGGAAAGATATTCGGCATCGTCAGAATGAGAAACGCGGTCGTCATCAAAAGTTTATCGGCAATCGGATCGAGAATCGTGCCGAGTTCCGATTCCTGATTAAAACGTCGGGCGACAAAACCGTCAACGCCGTCGGAAATTCCCGCCGCCATAAAAACGATCAAGCCCCAACCCGTATAACCGTAATACAAAAGACTGGCGAAAACCGGAATGAGTGCCATTCGCAGAAAGGTGAGCAAATTCGGAATGGTAATAATGTTTGAAGCCATTGTTTCAATTACGAATTACGAATTACGAATTACGAATTACGAATTATAAATGAAAAAGCGTTTTTCTTACATTCGTAATTCGTAATTTCGTAATTCGTAATTGATTTTCACCCGCAGCGGAGTTCGAGCAGAGAAATCTCCGGCGGGCATTGATAACGAACCGGCAAAACGACGGTGCCGATGCCGCGCGTGATGTAAATCTGCGTGTCTTTTCGTTCGTGCAGACCGCTCACGAGTTTGCGGCGCGGCAAAATTCTTTTTTCTCTTTCGCGGATTTTCATTTTTACCTGTCCGCCGTGCGTGTGTCCGCTCAAAACGAGATCAACGCCTGCACGAGTTGCCTGCCGCAAAATTATCGGATTGTGCGCCAGCAGAAGTTTCATTTCATCGGGAAACGAGCCGCGCAACGCCGCCGGCAAATCAACCTCTCCCGCCATATGATCGTCAACCGCGCCGAGCCAGAACGCCGCGCCGCGAGCCTCGAAGCGAAAACCTTCGTTGATTAAAACGTTGATGCCTTCGCCGCGCAAAAGATGCGTCACGAGTTCGCCGTCCGTCCAATGATCGTGATTTCCCAAACACGCGAAAGTACCGAATTCCGATTTCAAACTGCCCAGAACTTCGGCGACCGGCGCGATATATTCGGTTTCGTGCGAAACGTAATCGCCGGTCAAGATAAACATATCCGGCTTCAAACGATTGGCGATTTTGACGGCGCGTTTGATATGTTCGAGCGACGTAAATGGGCTGTGATGAGTGTCGGAGAGATGCACGATGCGAAATCCGTCGAGTTTTTTCGGCAGACGTTTGAGCGTAATATCAACCTTTTCGAGCGACAGCGAATTCGCCTCGGCAATCGCGTAACGCGCCCACTTTGAAACATTCCCCGCCAAATCGCGCAAAGGCGTAGCAGACGAAGCGGCTAAACCGATCCGTTCAGACAATTTCACTCTTTTCGCGCCGACAAATCTCATTCGTTTCGATGTATTTTAACGCTCGATAAATTACGGAAAGCCTTTTTCGTATTTTTCGTAATTATAGATGCTAAAATTTGAAATTACAATTCTGTTAATTTTTCGGAAGTTTCCCAATCTTCTGGTGCTAATGTCGTTTCCATACTTTTGGTAAATCTGGGTCGTCTGAAATAAGGGATTTTCTAAATTCTTTATCTTGTATTACTCGCGTTGCCAATTTACGAAAATCTACAATTTGCCAATCCCAAAATTCCTTTAAGCCAAATACAGTTCTTTCATCATTCCGAAATAAGAATGCTTTATAATCACGCCCATCATCCCTATCCGACGGAAATTGATAATACACAGCAAAAACCCAACAATGATTTTGATCTTTTTTTGAAAGTCGAGTAGGTGTGATGTCAGACAAAAAACCTCTATTATCTTGTATATTCTTTTAACTTAATATTTCAATAAATCTTTCAGCGTCCAAACCGTTTTCGTCAATTCGGTGAGAGAAATGAAATGCTAAATCGTAATTCAAATTGTCTCACTTTGCCGACATTTAATTTCCCTTTACCCGTAAAAACTTTAGCTTGCCGACCTGAAAAACAAAATCGTCGCCGGAGTTTATTGAAACATCGGCTTTCGCGTCCGTCGCTTTTTCTCCGCCGATTTTTACGCCGCCTTGTTCAATTAATCGCTTGGCTTCGCCTTTCGACGCGGCGAGATTTGTTTGCACGAGCAAATCGGCGAGTTTGTAAGTTCCGGCGGCGATTGATGTTTCTTCGATTTCGTCGGGCATTTCCTTTTTGACGAAACGGCGGTTAAATTCGTCTTCCGCCGCGAACGCCGCTTCCGCCGAATGAAAATCGTTGATGATGAGCTTTGCTAAGTTTACTTTGATATTGCGCGGGTTTTCCGCGCCCGATTCGCAGCGAAAGCGCAGAGCGTTGATTTCGTCAACCGTGACATCGGTCAAAAGTTCGTAATATTCCCACATCAAGTCATCGGAAATTGACATTATTTTGCCGAACATCTCGCTCGCCGGTTCATCAATTCCGATGTAATTCCCCAAAGACTTCGACATTTTTTTCACGCCGTCCAAGCCTTTTAAAAGCGGCATCGTCAAAACGATTTGCGGTTCCTGCGCGTATTCGCGCTGCAAATTTCTGCCGACGAGCATATTAAATTTCTGATCCGTTCCGCCGAGTTCGACATCGGCTTCAAGCGGCACGGAATCGTAGCCCTGCACGAGCGGATAGAGAAGTTCGTGCAGCGCAATCGGTTTTTCGTCCGCAAGTCGTTTTTGAAAATCGTCACGTTCGAGAATTTGTTTGACGGTCGTTTTCGCGGCGAGCTTGATAAAATCAGCCGCGCCGAACTTTCCCATCCATTCGGAATTAAAACGAATCTCGGTTTTTTCCGGGTCTAACAATTTAAAAATCTGAGTTTTGTAAGTTTCCGCGTTCGCCTGGATTTCTTCCGGCGAAAGCATCGGGCGCGTCGCCGATTTCCCGGACGGGTCGCCGATCATTCCGGTAAAATCACCGATTAGAAAAATTACCGTGTGACCCAAATCCTGAAACGTCTTCATTTTACGAATCACGACCGAGTGACCGAGATGAATATCCGGCGCGGTCGGGTCGGCTCCGTATTTGACGCGCAAAGGTTTGCCGGTTTTCGCGCTTCGTTCGAGTTTGTTTTTTAAGTCCTCATCGCGGATAACGTCAACCGCGCCTTTTTTTATCAATGCAATTTGTTCGTCAATCGTCATAGCAAATAATGGTAAATGGTAAATGGTAAATGGTAAATGGCGGAAAGAATATTTTGTTTGAAGAGTTTTCAGTCCCGCATTTATGCGGCATCACGCCGCGCTTCGCCGGCGCAAGAGCCGCCTGAAAGCGGGACTCAAAACGTCGGGTGTGATCCGGCAAAAGTCTTGCTGGCTGCTTATTGCGGAAAGTTCATTTGCCCGACAATTTTTTGAAAACGCGCGTCATCGCGCAGATTGTCGAAAGCGGGTGCGTATTTGATTGATAAAACGTCGGGAATTCGGGCTTCGACCGCTTTTTCGAGCCACGCGAACGCCTTGTCTTTTTCGCCGAGCGCGGCACAGCCTTTCGCCAGATCGGTCGGGTAAACATAATCTTTTTCGGTTAAATTTTCGAGCCACGCGGTTTTCGCCCGGACAAATCCCGGATAACCGTCTTTCTGAAACGATTCTTCGAGACTGGCAATCCATTTGCGGTTCGCTTCTTCGACGATCATTGCTTCCTTCCAGAGCGCGGCGGCGGTTGCATAATCTTTTTTGTGTTCGTAAATTTCGCTGGCGTTATAAAGCGCGGCGGCGTTATTTTTATCAACAATCTGCGCGGCTTCGACATATTTGACGGCTTCGTCAAAGTGACGCGCAAGATAATTTCCCCAGGCGATTTCGTTTAAAATCCGCGCTGAGTCCGGCTGCAGCGCGAGCGCGTTTTTCTGCGCGGCGAAACCCTCTTCAAATCGTCCGGTGACGTGCAGAAATTCGCCATACCAGCGATGCGCCGCAACATTATTCGGGTTGATTGCGGCGGCGCGTTTGAAATTCGTTTCGGCATTCGCCCAATCGTATTCAGAGCGGTAATTGACGAACGCGAGCGCGGCTAACGCTTCGTCGGAATTTGGATTGATTTCGAGCGCACGGACTGCGCTCTGCTTTGCCGCCGGAAACGATGCGCCGAACGCGGAAAGCCCTTTTGCGGCGTAAACATTTTGTCCGTGAAGAACGTGCGCGGTCGCCAAACCCGCGTGAGCATCGGCAAAAGAGGTATCTTTAAGGGCGGCGTTCGTAAAATTTTCGATTGCCTTTTCGTAATCCTTCGTCGTCCGTTTGCCGAGTTGATGCCGCGCCAGCAAATAAGTTTGATACGCTTCGTAGCCGACCGCCGCCGCCGGATTTTGGATTTCCTTATTTTTTCCGAGTTCCCGCGCGATGTCGCTTGCCACACGATATTGCGATTCGGCTAAATTCTGCGGATTCAGCGCGTAACGCTTTTCCCAGACGATTGCGCCGCTCGCCGCATCGCTCATTTTTATCTCCAATCCGGTTTTTTCGTCATTTTCGTCCTTGCCGGTAATTTTTCCGGTGACTATTCCGTCAATTTTCAAATCTTTGCCGACTTTCAAAACGTCAACGTCCGGCGAATCGAGCGGCGCGAGCGCGTCGTAAGCCGCAACGCGCAAATCCGTCACGCGACCGAGATTGCGCGTCAAATCTTCGGTTAATTTTTCGGCAAAAACGCGCTGTTCGGGCGAAGCGTTTTCCGCCGCCAGCGGCAAAACGGCGATTGATTTAAAGGATTCGATAGGAGTCGGCGCGATTGTCTGCCGCCAAAACGCTTGGATTGAAAAACCCGTCAGCGCGAGCGCGGCAAAGATTAATATTTTGCGCGAAGAGAATTTTGCGAAAAAACCTTCGCCCGAAAGCTGAGGCGCGATGTTCGCCGGTTTTGATATTTCCGCCGGTTCTCTCGTTTTTTTTTTTACAGTATTTACAGTATTTTCGGCAAATTCATCGAATTTATTTTCGGCGTAATTTTGATCGAAATTTCCATTTAAGTTTAACCGCCTGCGCTTTTCAGAATCGAAGTTTGCGGGCGTTTGAATGATTTCCTGCGATCTGATTTCCTCAAAAATCCGTTCGACCGGCGCGGCGAAACGATAGCCTTTTTTCGTTTCGGTTTCGATAAATTTCAAATCTTTGCTTTCGCCGAGCGTTTTGCGAATCTGCGCGACGGCGACCGTCAGATTATTATCTCCGACAAACGCATCAGCCCAAACTTTTTCAAAAAACTCTTCCTTTTTGACGACGTTTCCGGCGTTTTCCAAAAGCAGTGCCAAAACCCGCAAAGTTTTCGGATTAACGGTCAAACGCTCGTCATTTTTGCGAAGAATTTCTTCATTCGCGTCAAACGTAAAATCGGCAAATTTGTATTTCGGAAGTGAAGACATAATTTTGTGACTGCTTTTTTGAGATTAAAACAAGCTCTTACTCGCTATTTTCGGTTGGGAGAAAATAAATTCGCGCTTCTCAAAACTTTGTAAAATAAGACTTTAACAGAATTAGCAAAAAATTAGCAATTTTTTAATGCCTTTGCCGCGCATTTTGTTGTAAGATTTCGCAAGAAAAACTCATTACCAACTGAACACGCAAGATTTCGACAGATGAAAATCAATTTCCTGATTTCCGTCAACTCCCGCTAAAAAGCGAAAGTCCGAAAATCTTTTGTTACCAAAAAACTCGAAAAAGAGAGTTACAAGAAAGATACGCAAATTTCTCAAACTTTTTGGCAAGAGGTGGGGTTCGGTTAGTAAAACATTAAAACAAAGAAATTCAAACGCAACCCGAAATGAAAACTCAGATAAAAGAATCGTGTTCCTTGGTTGACCGTCTGCCGTTCCAAACCAAAGACCGCGACGTTTTCCGCATCGGCGGCGGCGTTGAGGTTTTCAAATTATTCAAATTTCAAATTATTCAAAAAGGAAGACGCGCCGAAAATAAGATGAATAACCTAGAGTTTTTCGCTCAATAGCATTGGAGAAAGCGGATTTTTTTGTCCATTTAATCCGTGATTATCTTATTTGAAATTTTAATAAAGTCTTCCCCTTACTTTATTAACCTGATTCAAAATTTCAGGCTTGGAAACGACCGGATTTCCAAGCCGACTTTCCCTTTTTCCTTTTTAGTCCGGTGTTGATTTGACGATAATTTCTCCCGTAAAACGAAACATTTTTAATGATTTAATGAAGATAAAAATTTATCTCGATGTCCGGAATTTTAAGGAAAAGCAAATAAATAAAATTATGTCTAAAAAATATCCTGCTAATATCGTGGCGCACACGCGCCGTATGTTCAATTTATTCAGACTTTTTGCCGCCGCCTCACTTGGTTTGGCAGTATTGGCAATCTATCCGTTTTTAACGCTCGCCGCGCCCGGCTATTTCGATAAGATTTTCGGCACGGGTTTTAACTCTGCCGCTGCAAACGAAACGACGAACAACCTCGCCGTCGGCGGCGGAACAGGTATTTTGGAAATTTGCGTCGCCGCATCCGGTCCGGGTTTGGATGATAGAGTATTCCGTTACAGAATCGGCGCACTAATCATACAATCTCCGGTCGGCGGCTGTAGCGGACCGATTGATCTGCCTGCCGGTCCGGTTACGATTGAAGAATTACTCGACGGTCAAACCACCTCGGGCGGCACATTCTCCGGGCGTTTTCGATTGCTGAATGTTACATCGAATGTTGCCGGTTCTCTGGGAACGGTCAATCTGCCGCAACGCACGGCACAAGTTACTGTCCGTGAAGGCTCTATCCAAAATCAAACGGTCGTTACATTCACCAACACATTCGCCGTCAACGCCGTCGTTGAAATTTGCAAACGCGCGGCGGCAAACGCGACTAACGTAACGGGCTTTTTTAATTTTACGATTGACGCGCTTCCAGGCGTAACATTCCCGACTCCGGTTGGCGCGTGTACAGGACCAATTCAGGTGAATGTGCCGACCGCACCGGCGGCAGTTCCGGCTCCCGCCATTATCAGAGTTACCGAATTAAGCAGAACCGGATTCGAGCTGCAAACGGCGGATACATTTCCGGCTGACAGATTCAATGCTCTGACGCTTAATCAAGGCATCAGCAATACGGACGGGACGACAACATTTACAAATACCGGCGGCGGTTTCGCCGAAGTTGATGTTCTCGAAGGCGGGACTGCTTCACAAACGACGGTCAACTTATATAATCGCGCCGCACCGACGGTCTGCTCGTATTCAATCAGCCCAGCATCTGTTTCAATCGCGGCGTTGGGCGGCAACGGCTCAATAGCCGTTACGACAACGACGGGCTGTAGTTGGACAGCATCAACCGCGAGTTCATGGATTACGATTGCCAATCCCGCGACGGGAACGGACAGCGGAACCCTTAATTATACGGTTGCCGCCAATCCGGGCGCGGCTCGCACCGGAACAATCACCTTTGAAGACAATATTTTTACCATTCAGCAACCGGCTTTGGAAAACTCGCCTTATCTCGACACAACGTTCGGCACGGGCGGCAAAGTCCGCACCGCAATCGGCACGGTCAATGAACTCGCAACCGATGTCGCGCTTCAGTCGGACGGCAAAATAGTCGCCGTCGGCGTAAATAACGACGGCAACAACGGCGGCGGCGATTTCGCGCTGGTTCGCTATAACGCCAACGGTTCGCTCGATACAACATTCGGCGCGGGCGGTAAAGTTACCACTTCACTCAGTAGCGGACAGGACTGGGCGCAGGTTGCGGCGATACAATCGGACGGCAAGATTGTCGCGGCGGGTTACAGCAGTAACAATTTTGCACTCGTTCGTTATAACGCGGACGGCTCGATAGATAATACGTTCGGCGCGGGCGGCAAAGTTACAACCGTAATCGGCACGAACCGGTCTTTTATTTACGATATTCTCATTCAACCCGACGGCAAACTCGTCGCCGCCGGTTGGTATGACGGACCGAATATAAGTTTCGCCGCCGCCCGTTATAATTCCGACGGTTCGCTCGATAACACATTCGGGACGGGCGGTAAAGTTGCCTCCGCAATTAGCGGCTACGCTCACGCGGCAGCTTTGCAAACTGACGGAAAGATTGTGATTGTCGGCGAAAGCGGGCAAAACGCAACGATTGCGCGTTACAATTCCAACGGCAGTCCCGACACCACTTTCGGCACGAACGGAATATTTCTGACACCGAATCCGAGCGGTCAATCGGCTGTCGCCCGCAGCGTTGTCATCCAAGCCGACGGTAAAATCGTCGTCGCGGGAAATAAAAGCGGCTCGTCAATTGACTTTTATCTTGCGCGTTACGCTGCGAACGGTTCGCTCGATACGACTTTCGGCAGCGGCGGAACAATTGCCACGCCGTTTGGCAACAATGATTTTGCTTTCGGCGCGGCGTTACAGTCAGACGGTAAAATCATTGCCGCCGGTTACAGCAACACCAACTCTAGCGACGCGACTAATGATTTTGCTCTCGCCCGTTACAACTCGGACGGCTCACTCGACACGACTTTCGGCTCCGGCGGCAAAATTCTTACGCCGGTCGGCAGTCTTGGAGATTCCGGGCAGGCAATAGCGATTCAACCGGACGGCAAAGCAATCGTCGCCGGATATATGAACAACGGCGCGAATCAAGACTTCGCTGTTGTGCGTTATGCGGCTTCTCAAACTCCGACTACTTCGGAAACATTTACCGTCACCAGAAGCGACGACCGCAACAATCCGACCTGCACACCGGGCGATTGCAGTTTGCGCGAAGCGATCAATGAGGCGAATGCGGCAGCAAGCGACGATATTATTGATTTTGCGCCCGGCATACCGACAATTACGCTGACCGCCGCGAACGGCGGCGAAATGGAAATAACGAACGCCGGAACATTAACCATCATCGGGCGCGGCGCGGATGTGATGACGATTGACGGCGGCGCGGGAACAAACCGCATTTTTTACACGAATCAGGCGACGGTCACTATTTTGGGCTTGACTTTAACCGGCGGTGAGGGCAATGGACCAATTAACACTTTCGCGGGCGGAGCCGTTTTAGCCAAAGGCGGCGGATTGACGCTTGAGCGCGTTCGTATAACTGGCAACTCGACTCCGAGCGGTTCGGGCGGCGGCGCGTTATTTATAGGAGTCGGCAGCGCACACAGCATTATCAATTCGACTTTTTCCGGTAACACCGCCGCTAACTGCGCTGGATTCCTAATTAATGACGGTACGTTGACAGTCGTTAATTCGACCATTTCAGGCAATACGGCATCAAGCATCGGCGGCGGATTTTGCAACTCCGGCAGCACAACACTGCGTCACGTTACCGTTACCAATAACACCGCAAACAGCAGTGGCGGCATTAACCAATCATTCAGCACGCTTAATCTGGGCAATTCGATTGTAGCCGGCAACACGGCGAATTCCCGTCCCGAGATTTACATTGAGGGCGGGACAATCACATCGGCAGGCTACAATCTGATCGGGGATTCGTCGGGCGATTCAACCAATACAGGCAGTGCTATCGCTTACCAATCCACAGATATTCGAGATGTTAACCCGATGCTCGGATCACTGCAATACACTTCATCAACAACACAGACGCATACATTGCTCACGGGCAGTCCGGCAATTGATAAAGGCAGCATTTTCGGAGCGACCGCCGACCAGCGCGGCGCAACTCGTCCGTTTGATAATCCGTCAATTCCGAATGCCGGTGACGGCAGCGACATCGGTGCATTTGAGGTTCAGGCGGCGACAGTTAGTTCGGTCAATGTTTCGATTCCGACGAATTTGACGGTCGTCAGAGGTTCGACTTTATCCGTTCCGGTCAATGTTTCCGACACGACCGGCAAAGGAATTACTTCATTCGATTTTCGTTTGAGTTATGATCCGGCACTTTTTTCGTCGGCAACGCCGTTTGTCAGCACAGCGGGAACATTGGCAAGCGGATTCGAGGTTAACGTCAGCAATCCGTCGGCGGGAACGCTGATCGTTTCCGGTTTCGGTTCGTCGCCGCTCGCGAGCGCGGGCGTTCTGCTCAATTTTCCGCTGTCGGCGATTAGTCCGAACGCGGCTTGCGGCAGTCTGGGTTTATCGAATTTCGCGTTTAACGAAGGCAATCCGGCAGCGGCGACAACGGGCGGCAATGCGTGCGTAACGGTTCCGGCAGTCAGCGGAACGATAACTTACGGCAGCACGGCAACCGCGGTTCCCGGCGTAACGATGACCGCAGTCGGAACTCCGAGCGTGGCGACGGCGACCACCGATGCAAGCGGAAATTATTCGTTGTCGGGTTTTGGAACCAGCAGTTATACGGTAACGCCGTCAAAAGTCGGCGGCGCGGGAACGGGAATCACTTCTTTCGACGCTTCGCAAATCTCGAAACATCTCATTCAAACCGTGACGCTCACCGCGCAGCAACTGGCGGCGGCGGACGTTTCCGGCAACGGAACAGTCACGTCTTTTGACGCATCGCTGATCGCGCAGACGGTTTTGGGTATTTCCAATTCCGGCAATGCCGGAACGTGGAAATTTACGCCCGTCAATCGCACTTACTCAAATTTAACGACAACTCAAAGCGGACAAAATTACACCGCCATTCTGCTCGGCGACGTTTCCGGCAACTGGACTCCTGCCGCTTCATCACCGGCATCGTTGAAAATTTGCAAAATCGCCGGAAGCGGTGTTTCTCAGGGAACTTCTTTTACCTTCGACATAACTATTAACGGTGAACCGGGAATATCTATAGCCCCTGTGACAGTGTTGGCAGGTCCGGCTAACCAAGGCGGATTCTGTAATTTTGTTGATGGTCCGTATGCGCCGAGCAACGGTTTCGGAACCTTCAATGTCGGTCAAACGGTAACGGTCGTCGAAAGATCGGTGTCAGGCGTGACGCTTTCTGCAGTCACTTCTCCGACCGGAACGCCGACGGTTAATCTCGCTGCCAGAAGCGGGATGCTGGCTCTCGGAAGCAACGTTAATGAATTGTCATTTACCAATACGGCTACGGCGACACCTGCGCCGCGAGCTGAGGGTTCGACATTGGTGATTAAGCCGGAAAAAGCACCGGAACAAATAGCGGAAGACGGAATAGCGGTAAGTCTTCCGGTCAAAAACGCCCAAGTAAATTCCGATTTTTCGATTCCGGTTCTGGTCGGCGATTTGACCGGAGGCGAAATCAGTTCGTTCGATTTCGAGGTTGTTTACGATTCAGCCGTGATCGAACCGATGGTGCAAGCCGTCGAGAAAACGAACACATTGAGCGGCGGTTTTAGCGTCTCGGCGAACATTCTCGCGCCGGGCAGACTGCGCGTTTCCGGTTACGGAGCGACGAATTTGAGCGGTTCGGGAACGCTGGTTAATCTAAAATTCCGCGCCGCCGGAGCCATTGGCACCGGCACAGATTTAAATTGGAACGGATTTTTATTCAATGAAGGCAATCCTTCGGTCGTTCGGGCGAACGGTCGCGTTTCAATCGGCAGTCAAACAGCGGGCAACAAAGCACCGTTCGATTTTGACGGCGATAACAAAACCGATCTTTCAATCTTTCGTCCGTCAGTCGGTGAATGGTGGTATCTGCGCTCGTCTGACGGCGGCAACCGGGCGTTTCAGTTCGGCGCGGCAACTGACAAAATCGTTTCGGCTGATTACACCGGCGACGGCAAAACAGACATCGCCTTCTTTAGACCGTCAACCGGCGAGTGGTTTGTGTTAAGAAGCGAAGACGGCAGTTATTACTCGTTCCCGTTCGGCACAACCGGCGACATTCCGGCGACGGCTGATTACGACGCGGACGGAAAAGCGGACGCGGCGGTGTTTCGTCCGTCAACGCAGACGTGGTTCGTTTTGCGCTCGACGGGCGGCGTGATGATTGAGCAATTCGGTCTGAATGGTGATGTTCCGGTCGTAGCTGATTACGACGGCGATAACAAAGCCGATATTGCGATTTATCGTCCGTCAAAGGGCGAATGGTGGTTAAACAGAAGTTCCGCCGGAAATATCGCGTTTAAGTTCGGCGACAGTTCCGACAAACCTGTTCAGGGCGATTTTACCGGCGACGGCAAAGCCGATGTCGCGTTTTTCCGACCTTCGACAAATGAATGGTTTGTGTTGCGAAGCGAAAACAGCAGTTATTACTCGTTTCCGTTCGGCGCAAACGGCGATGTTGCGACACCGGGCGATTACGACGGCGACGGCAAAACCGACGCGGCTGTGTTCCGTCCGTCAACCAATACGTGGTTTGCCCAGCGTTCGACGGCTTCGACGCTAATTGCAAACTTCGGCTCCGCGGGCGATACGCCCGTGCCGTCCGCTTTCATTCCTTAACGGTGAAAGTTGTTTTGGAATGAGTGACTGGTTTTTGATAAATCACTCAATCGGGAAATGACGCGCAGAGAGTTGTTAATCCGCGCGTCATTTCCGCCAATTAAATTGAAACAGCCTTTTACGAGGCGGGTAGTAAAATTATGTTTGAGAATTACGTTTTTAATGTTTTGAAGCGGACGCGCCGCGTTTTTAATCGGCGCAAACTTTTTTTCGCCGCTTCGCTGCCGACCGGCTTGCTGATAATTTGTTCATTTTTAGCTCAAGCCGCGTCCGGCAATCTCGCGGGAGTTTTTGACTCAGGAAGTAAATTCGTTCGTAATTTTACTGTCGAAAAAATTGTCGCCGCCCAATATTCTAACAATCACTCAAATAACGGATTCCGTTACGCCGGTTATTTTTCCGCGCCGATTGATCCGGTCAATGTTTCGATTCCGACAAATTTATCGGTTTTAAAAGGTTCGGCATTAATTGTTCCGATTAATGTTTCCGATACGACCGGACGCGGCATTACTTCGTTTGATTTTCGTTTGAATTATGATCCAAACGCTTTTTCTACATCGCCGCCGTTTGCGGATACTGCCGGAACGCTGGCAAGCGGTTTTGAGGTCAATGTCAGCAATCCCGCGCCCGGAACGCTGATCGTTTCCGGTTTCGGCACCGCGCCGCTCGCCGGTTCGGGCGTATTGCTTCGCTTTTCGCTGCTTGCCGTTAGTGCCAATCCGGTTTGCGGAAATTTGGGGTTGCCGAACTTCGCTTTTAACGAAGGCGATCCGGCATCGGCGACGATTGGCGGAAACGCCTGTATTACGATTGCGACCGTCACAAATGGAGAGATTCTTTTTACCAGTAACCGCGACGGAAACAATGAAATTTACAAAATGAATTCCGGCGGCTCCGAACAGCAGCGTCTGACCGATACGCCCGAAAACGAAAGCAGCGGCAAGTGGTCGCCGGACGGACGAAAAATTCTTTTTTCAAAATCCGTAGATTCGGCGATGGCGCAAATTTGGGTGATGAACGCCGACGGAAGCAATAAAATTTTAGTTTCCGATTCGACGGGAATAAATCTTGCCGCCAGTTGGTCGCCAAACGGACAGAAAATATTATTCAGCAAAAGATTGGCAGGCGGGGCGGAAAATCTGTGGACGATGAACGCGGACGGAACGAATAAAACGCGGCTGACCGATTCGACGATGATTGATCATTTCGCCGAATGGTCGCCGGACGCGGGCAGAATCGCTTTCGGACGCTGCAATGCGAACAGCGTCTGCGACGTTTTTACGATGAACGCCGACGGTTCAAATCAAACCAACTTGACGGCGGCTAATCCTGACGACGACGATCATCCGATCTGGTCAAACGACGGCAGTAAAATCATCTTCGGGCGCGGCAGCGAGGAATTTTATAACGCTTTTGTAATGAATGCGAACGGCACAAACATTCAAAATCTGACCGATTCGACCGCGACCGGCGCATATAGTTACCGCGTTGTCGGAAAAGTTTCGCCGGACGGAAATAAAGCCGCATTGATTCGCACGGCTCGAATTGTCAGTGCCGATTACTTAAACTCTTTTGAAGTCGCAGCGGTTAATTTAGACGGCAGTAATTTAGCAAATTTAACAAATAACTCGCTTTATGACATTTTCGGCGATTGGTCGCCCGACGGCTCTCAGATTGTTTTTACGAGTCGGCGCGATACGGTAACCGATGAAATTTACGCAATGAACTCAGACGGCAGTTCGGTCGTGCGTTTAACCTCTAATTCAGCCGCCGATACGGTGACGGACTGGCAGAGTTTCGCGTCATCTTACACCGCGCCGACTTCCGCCGGACAAAATGTAGAAGTGGCGGCTGAAAATTTTGCTCTCAATTTCGACAATATTTCAACGCCGGGCAATACCGTCGTCACCGTTTTAGAACCGGAACAAGTGCCGACGGTGCCTTCCGGCTTCACAATTTCCGGCTCGACGCTCGTTTATGAAATTGAAACGACGGCTCTTTTTTCCGGCGAAATCGTTGTTTCCTTCGACGTGCCGGATGTCGCCGACGAAGCAGCGTGCAGTCTGCTTCGCGTTCTGCATTACACAAACGGCGCGTGGGACACGTCGAATAATGCGATTCCCGTCTATAACAGCGCGAAAAAAATCTGCACCGTTTCTCAAACCGTCACATCGCTGTCGCCGTTTATGATTACAGGGCTAAACAGTTATTCGATCAGCGGACGAATAAGCGACGGAGCAAATCCTTTGAGCGGCGCAGCGGTCAGTCTGACCGGCTATTCCAATGCCGCAGTTATGACCGATGCGTCGGGTAATTTTTTCTTCGGAAGTTTGCCGGAAGGACAAAATTTTACGGTTACGCCGTTTTTAACCAATTACACATTCACGCCCGCTAATTACGTTTTTAATAATCTGTCCGCCAATCAAACGGCTGATTTTAGCGGAAGCTCGAATTGTTTGTATGCGATTGAACAAACTTCCGTCAGTGCCGGAGCCGGAAGCGGAACGGGAGTCGTCGTCGTTACCGCTCCGGCGGGCTGCACGTGGACGGCGGCGGCGAATGTCGCGTGGCTTTCGATTACGGCAGGAACAACGGGTAACGGAAATAAAACGGTCAATTACTCCGTCGAAACAAATACCGGAGCGGCTCGCGCGGGAACGATGACAATTGCCGGACGGACGTTTACGGTAAATCAAGAATCGGCGGCGGCTATATCTTACGAAGGAGATATTAATCCGCGCCCGAATCAGCCGGAGAATCCGAATCCCGGACAATCCGGCGACGGAATGCTGACTTCCGGCGATGTCACGCAGATGCGGCGTTTCGTTCTCGGAATTGATACGCCCGATACGGCAGCAACCAATGAATTTCAAAAAGCCGACATAGCTTCTTATGATTTAAAGGGTGACGGAGGTATTAACGCGGGCGACGTGACGCAAATCCGCCGTTATGTTCTCGGTCGTGAACCGAGAACGAATACCGCCGGTCCGGTTGCGGCGATTCCAGATTCTATGCCGTCATTTGCCGAAAAGTTGAGCAGCGGATCGAAAAACAGTCTCGACGCTTTGACGAGTTTCCGGGAATTGCGGGCAATCCGTCACAGCGTGAACGGAAATATCTTGACTGTCGCCGTTCAATTTAACAATTTCGGGAAAGGCGGAGTTAATTCCATCGGCGCGTCAATCAATTATGACGAAAAAGTTCTGTCGAATCCGACGAACATCAGATTAAGCGGCGGCGCACCGGCGGGAATATCTCTCGGATTTAATAAACAAACCGAACGCAGCAGTATCGGATTATTACTGGATTTAGCTCCTGCGAGCGCGTTCCCGGAAGGAATGCTCGATCTGGTTTTGATTGATTTCACGATTTTGTCTCACGAACAATCAACAATTCTGACCTTCGGCGATCAGTTGACAGCCCGATTCGTGTCGGACGCAAACGGCAATTCGCTGCCGACGACGTTTGCGAACGGCGCAATCTCATTCGCCCCGACTACGACAAAAATCGGCGGACGGGCGATAACCAACCACGGAAAAGGAATTCGCAGCGCGGTTATCACGTTGACCGACTCAAGCGGCGCAGTCAGAACGACAACGACATCAGGTTTCGGCTTTTACCGTTTTGAAAATGTCGCGGCGGGCGTTACACTATTTACGGCAAAAGCAAAACTTTATACTTTCACCCAAAACTCGCAAGTTCGCTCAGTCACTGAAGAAGCAAACGACATTAATTTTGTCGCCGATTCGCCGCCGAATTGAACCGACAAACAGAGCCGCCGGTTTCCAAACCAATCGGCTTTATCAACACAAAAAAACAACGATTCGGAGCGGTTTCCCTTTGGCGTAGATCCCGACAACTCCGTTCCGAACGATTTTGCGCCTTCAACAATTATCTTTTTGTCAATTATGACTTTTGGTGACAATATGTCACCACTTAAAAAATTAAAATTATGAAAAAATTGACAGTTAAACATTTACGACTAACCGACAACAACTCATTTAATAATGAATTTTGTCACAACACTAGATATTTTGCTTTCGCCATTTTTTATCTTCTGCTGTTGTTGGCAACTGCCCAGAACGGGTTTGCACAGACGAACGGAAAAATTGCCTTCCAAGTTAACAATAGCAACATCCACACTATTAACTCTGACGGAACAATGCGTATGCCGCTCACTCTCAATGGAGATGCTGATAATGCTTCAGAACCAGTTTGGTCGCCTGATGGAAGCCGAGTAGCCTTTGTATGTGATAACGGAATTTGCATCATCAATGCTGACGGAACGGGATTAACGACAATTCCTAACACAATGGACGATGATTACCCAAGTTGGTCGCCCGACGGTACTAGAATCGCTTTTGTGCGCCCTCAAAGCGGTAATAGCTTTAACCCAATTTTTGTAATAAATTTGGATGGCAGCAATTTAACTCAACTTACATCGGGGGGATCTAGTTCTGGACATAGCTGGTCGCCAGATGGGTCTAAATTGGTGTTTTCGAGATCTAGGCAAGCGAATAATATTGTTTTCTCCGATTTATATATTATAAATTCTAATGGTGGAACACCAACACTTCTTTTGAGCGGACATTATTTTTCTCCTGACTGGTCACCAGACGGAATGAAAATTGTATGCGAGGGTACTAACAATGGGGAGGGTATTAACAATAATATATATGTAGTTAATACAAACGGCACTGGCTTGACGCGCCTAACTGATTCACAGGACTTCTCCCCAGCTTGGTCTCCTGATGGAAGCAAAATTGTTTATGCCTCCAACGTTACAGCAGCCGAAACCAGAGAAGACATTTTTGTGATGAATGCTGATGGCAGCAGTAAGGTCAACATCACAAATACACCCAATCAATCGGAGGAAAATCCAGATTGGCAACCTGCGCTTACTTGTTCAGTTCAGCAACTAAGCCCAATTACTGATCCAGTGGCTCAACAATTTGAGGCTCAAAATGGAAATGTTGTTGACACAACAGAATTAACACAGGCAATGACATCAGCTTACAACGATTTTAGAACGCGAGTTCAAATTGCTGGCGGTCAATTAAGATTGAATTCTGCATATCGTCCTCCTGCATATCAAATCCATTTGCGTGAGGTTTGGGATAGATGGCAGCGATTGAAGAATAATACTTTGCCACAATGTCAAATTTTAAGAACAGTGGTTCAAGCCGAAGTAAACCGTCACGGGTTAGGCAATCTTAAAACACGCCCCGGCGGTGTTAATGGGAAACATACTCAAGGATTAGCAATTGACGTTAATTTCGGAGCAACTGGTTTGCCAACTCAGACAATAGTTAATTTGGCAGCGCAGAGTGGTCTGATTCGTCCTTTGGTCGCTAAAGACCCCGTACACTTCATTCTTGGATCGCAACAACGTAACAATGATAACTCGCCAACCGTAGAAGAAGACAGCGAAGAAGTCGAACATTCTTCAGCTAATCCTCAAGCAGTTCAAACAATACCTACTGCAAATGTTTTCGTTACGGTTACGAAACAAATTGTTAATAACAATTACGTTTATTCTTATCGAGTGCGAAACAATGACTCACGACCTATTCTTGCCTTTGAGGTTGGATATAACGATTCGACAAGTGCTTCACAACTCTTAATACCTCCGGTTGATTGGAATTATGACACAGGTTTATCAGCTTCAAGCACCGCGTCTCCAACAGGCTGGAGTAGCAATCTAATAACTACCGACGAAAGCGAATTTCATAGTCTTGAATGGAGAACTGAAAACACAAATCAAAACATCCAGCCATCTCAAACATTAGTTGGATTTAGTGTAGTTTTACCGCAGGATGATATTACTTACCTAAATTCAAGTTTGAAGATTGTGTTTGCAGATGGAAGTGTGGCTTCAGCTAAACAAAATTCTGCACCACAATTCGACTTTGACGGCGACGGTAAAACCGACATTTCAATCTTTCGTCCGGCTCCCGGTGAATGGTGGTATCTGCGTTCGTCCGACGGCGGCAACCGGACTTTTCAATTCGGCAATAGTTCAGACAAATTAGTTCCGGCTGATTTCACGGGCGACGGCAAAACCGACATCGCCATCGTTCGTCCTTCGACGAACGAGTGGTTTGTTTTGAGAAGTGAGGACGGTTCATTTTATTCTTTCCCGTTTGGAGCAAACGGTGATGTTCCGGTTCCCGCCGATTACGACGGCGACGGCAAGGCTGACGCGGCGGTTTATCGTCCGTCAACGCAGACCTGGTTTATTTCGCGTTCGACGGGCGGGACGACGATTCAAACTTTCGGCGCGGCGGGCGATTTACCGACGGTTGCCGATTATGACGGTGATTCAAAAGCTGACTTAGCAATCTATCGTCCGTCCGTCGGTCAATGGTGGCTGCTCAGAAGCAATTTGGGAATCGTCGTTTACCAATTCGGCAACAGTTCGGACAAACCCGTGCAGGGCGATTATACCGGAGACGGCAAAGCGGATGTGGCATTTTTCCGTCCTTCGACGAATGAGTGGTTCGTGCTTCGCAGCGAGAACGCGAGTTTTTATTCATTTCCGTTCGGAGCAAGCGGAGATATTCCGTCACCGGGAGATTATGACGGCGACGGGAAAATGGACGCGGCGGTTTTCCGACCGTCAACCAACACCTGGTTTGCACAACGGGCGACATCCGGGATATTGATTCAAGGTTTCGGGGCAGCGGGCGACAAACCGATTCCGAATGTTTTTGTTCCTTAACCTGAAAATCGCTTTGAATAAACTTCAGGTTGAATTTTTCGTATAAAAACTCACACCTCACACTTTATAAATCGCCGCTTTCGTCAAAGATGAAAGCGGCGATTTTTTATTTAACTTGCGATTTCGAGATTTACAATTCAAAATCTAATTTTTTTCTAATCTTTTATGAAAAACAATTTATCGAATACGAAAATAGCGTTCGTCGGCTGCGGCGTGATGGCGGAGGCGATGATTGCCGGAGTTTTGCGGAAAAATCTCGTCGGCGCAGAGCAAATCACGGCGACGCATCCGCGTGAAAACCGGCGTAAGGAATTACGCGACAAATACGGAATTCAAACTTTCGAGAGTAACGCCAAAGCAATCGAAACAATCAAACGCGAGAAAAATTCGGTCGTCGCGCTGTGCGTTAAACCGCAGCGTTTGAGCGGCGTTTTGCAGGAATTGAGCGGTATCGTATCGCCCGACCAAATCGTTTTGTCAATCATTGCGGGTGCGCGCATCGAAACGATTGCCGACGCGCTCGAAAATCATAAAATCGTTCGCGCGATGCCGAACACGCCTTCGCAAATCGGCGCAGGAATTACGGCTTGGACTTGTTCGGAAGAAATTAACGATGCGGAACGCGCGAATATTAAATCGCTTTTGACCGCGCTCGGCAAAGAGATTTACGTGCCGAACGAAAATATGATTGATATGGCGACTTCGCTTTCGGCGACCGGACCGACGTATATTTTTATGGTGATGGAAGCCTTGACCGACGCGGGCGTTCATCTCGGATTTTCGCGCGAAACCTCTAAGGAACTCGTGCAGGAAACGATGCTCGGCGCGGTTCTCTTCGCAATGGAATCGCACAAACATCCGGCGGAACTGCGAAATATGGTCACATCGCCGGGCGGAACGAGTGCCGAAGCGATTTATCAAATGGAAAAAGGCGGACTGCGAACCGTTTTATCAAAAGCCGTCTACGCCGCTTATCAACGCGCCGTCGCGCTCGGCGAAAAGAAATAAATCGAAGAAATAGAACGCGGATAAACGCGGATTAGGCGGATTTGCACGGATATTTTTACTCAAAAATAAATCCGCGAAAATCCGCTGGAACAGCGTTTATCCGCGTTCTATTTCTTATTGATCTATTTCCAAAACCTTCTGCAAAGTGAATTTCCAGATCATTCTGTTTTGCGTGTCGTCGAAAATATACTTTCCATCTGCGACGCGCCAAAATCCTAAAAATTCCCAGCGTCCGACTGATAATTTATTGAATAGCGGAACGGCGTGTTTCGATTCAATCGCATTTAAAAGAGCGCGATTAAACGAATCGAGCTTTTGATCGCCGCGTCTGCCCGCGCCGGTGTAGAAAATCGTGTCGGCGGTTTCGCCCGTAAAATCAGGGTAACACGGATTAATTTTTCCGAAATCGGTCAGAAGCGAGATGACACGCCCGTTTCGCTGATAAATTCCATTGCGAATTTTGTGAATTTCGCTGACTTCGCTCCAAGAGAAAATCCAGCCGTAAGCGTATTTTGACAGTTTATTTTCGTTCAACATCTAACTATTCGTTTTTCTGCTTGACTCTATAAGCGCGAGTGATACAATTTTTCTTGCAATTCCCCTTTAGCGTTTAACGAAAATTTTAACATTTCCGTTTTACATCAAAACAAAATCAGTCAATTTTTTCGCTAAAACTTCGGAAGTTTTTCGGCTCGGAGTTTCTGTTTCATTTATACAGGCTTGATAGAACTATCGGCAACCAAATAAAAATAAATTAAAATTCCCAAGGAGATAAAGAGCGTGAAAAAATTTCTAAGTATTACTGCTGTTTTTGTTTTGGCATTATTGGCGTTCGGGCTGATTTCAAATCAGACGGAAGCCAATAAACCGGTTTTCGGTGAAGGTTCGCGTGACGAACTCGAAAACGCCAAACGAATCAGTTTAGACATTCTGCGCGACCGTGCGGCGCGGCGCGGCGCAAATGCGGACGACTTCCAGATTCAAAAAGTTGAGATAGACGAACTGAAAATGGCGCACACCCGCGTTCGTCAGACAGTCGAAAACATTCCCGTCTGGGAAGGTGAAGCAATCGTCCACCTGAAATCGGACGGCGGGCTTTCAACCGTTACCGACAATTTGAAGGAAGGCGTGGCGGTTAACACGCAGCCGAATTTTTCGGCGGAAGATGCCGTCAATCTCGTTCGTCAAACTTCGTCGCGCGATATGAAGTTTTCAAAGGAAACTTTGAATGAAACTCCGATAGTTGATTTGTGGATTTACCGCGCCGAAGACCGCGACCATTTAGCGTATCGCGTCGAAATTCCGAACGTCGAAAACACGAATAATCCGTCCGCTCCCGTCGTCTTTGTTGATGCACAGACGGGCGAAAAGATTTTTCAATACGACAATTTGAAAACCGGCTCAGGTTCGTCGCTCTACAGCGGAACGGTCACTATCAGCACCAGCAGTGCCGGCTCGACCTTTTATATGGAAGATTTAACCCGCAAAATGGGAACTTTCAATATGAATAATACGGGTAACACGACGACCGGAACCGGCGGAACGCAATCGCCTTACAGCGGCACGGACGATGTTTGGAGCGCAACCAACGAACGCGCGGGCGTTGACGCGCATTACGGCGCGGCAAAGACTTTCGATTATTTTCAAAGCGTTCACGCTCGCAACGGTATTGACGGCAATTACGGTCCCGGAACGACTGCCGCGGGCGCGAACAGCGCGGTTAGTCTCGTTTCATCGCGTGTTCATTTCGGAAGCGGATACAATAACGCTTTCTGGTATCAAAACAAGATGTCCTACGGCGACGGCGACGGAACGCAATTTACGCCGCTCGTGACGCTGGACATTGCCGGACACGAAATGACGCACGGCATCACGGAACGCTCGGCAAATTTGACTTACGCCAATGAATCCGGCGCGCTCAACGAATCAATGTCTGACGTTTTCGGTTCGATGGTTGAAAGTTATGCCAGAAGCGGCGTAATTAACGATGATACGTGGAAAATCGGCGAGCAGGCTTATACGCCGGGAACGGCGGGCGACGCTTTGCGCTCTATGAAAGACACGCATTCCGGCGGCGACCCGGATCATTACAGCGAACGCTACACCGGCACGGCGGATAACGGAGGCGTTCACACTAATTCCGGCATCAGCAACAACGTCTTTTATTTAGCCGTCGCCGGAGGCACGAATCACGTCAGCGGCGTAACAGTTACCGGCGCGGGCGCGAATAACGCTGCGAAAATCTGGTATCGCGCCTTGACCGTTTATATGACTTCCAGCACGAATTTTGCCGGCGCGAGAACGGCGACGCTTAACTCGGCAACTGATTTGTTCGGCGCGTCAAGCACACAATACAATACGGTTGCGACGGCTTGGTGCGCCGCCGGAGTCGGTGCTTGTCCGACAACGCCGACTCCGACACCAACTGCAACTCCGACTCCGGGCGGCAGTGAATTATTAATCAACGGCGGTTTTGAGACCAGTGCTTCGCCTTGGGTCGGGTCGGGAACGGGTTATTTCTACACCGCGAACGGCAATTATCCGCGCGGCGGAACGGGCTATATCTATTTCGGCGTAAACAACAGCGTTTCGGGACAATCTTATCAACAGGTTTCGATTCCGACGACGGCAGCCGGAACATTAACCTTCTGGCTCAATGTCACTTCGAGCGAAACGACGACGACGACTCAATATGACAAATTATTTGTCGAAGTGCGGAATACGAGCGGAACACTTTTGGCGACGCTGGCAACATACAGCAACTTAAACAAAGGAACTGCCGGAGTTTACTCGCAAAAATCGCTGAATTTATCGGCTTATAAAGGTCAGACGGTTCGTGTTCAGTTCCGTTCGACAACGGATAGTTCGGTGACTACCAGTTTCCGCGTTGACGATGCTTCTCTCAAATAAAAAAAACTTTACAGCAGCAAAAAAGGGAACGATAAAATTATCGTTCCCTTTTTTATTGAATTTTATGAAATCACGTTTTGACCGATGCGTGAAAAATTTATCGCTTTTAAGTTTGAGATATTTCTTTTATTTGAAATTTCAAATCTCAAATTTGGATAAATTGGATTAAGGAAAAAAGGAACTTGAAACCGGAGAATCGCCTGTCTGACCGAAAGTTTGAATTAGTGTTCCGGCTGTCGAACGATTGGCAAACCACGTGTTGGTTGACGGTCGGAAAACAGCCGCATCGCTTTTCCCATCGCCGTCGTAATCGCCCGGTGACGGAACATCGCCTAAAGTTCCGAACGGAAATGAAAAGTAGGATTGATTTTCGCTTCGCAAAACAAACCATTCTCCCGAAGAAGGTCTGAAGATTGCAACATCCGCTTTGCTGTCGCCGGTGTAATCGCCCTGAACAGGTTTGTCCGTCGAAGAACCGAATTGAAACGCAACTGTTCCGGCAGAGCTTCTATTTAGCCACCACTGACCCGAAGAAGGACGATAAATGGCAATATCGGCTTTGCCGTCACCGTCATAATCCGCCGCTACGGGAATGTCGGCGGCGGCTCCGAATTGCTCAATCGTTACGCCGCCCGATGAACGCGAAATAAACCACGTCGTCGAAGACGGACGGTAAACAGCCGCGTCGGTTTTACCATCGCCGTCGTAATCCGCCGGTGCCGGAATGTCGGTCGGCAACCCGAAATTAACGACATCGAAAGTGTTGGTCGCGCTTTGCATCCGATACCAAACGCCGCCGCGATAGACAGCCGCGTCGGTTTTACCGTCGCCGTCGTAATCCGCCGCGACTAATTTGTCGCCGTATTGTCCGAACCCGAACGCTTTAAAACCCGCGCTGCTTTGGTCAACATACCAAACGCCGTTCGACGGTCGCCAGACGGCTATATCGGATTTATTGTCGCCGTCGAAATCGAACGGCACAACGGAATTTGAGCGCGGCGCGAGACAGTCACCGCTTCTGGTTACAAAATTGCTGATTTCCGTGCGTGAAAATGAACAAAATGAAAATTTTGTATCGCCGTTCAGATTGGCGTTCATCAGCGAATTGCTGCAGCTTTGTGCCGGTTCGACGTGATTTGCGCCCAGATTGTGCGCGATTTCGTGTGCCGTGACCAGAAAGTTTGCCGCTTCCCAATTCCACCCGACAGGAATTCTTCCGCTAAAACCGTAAGCGACATCGGGCGAAGCAGCCGTAATAGCTCGGCACATTACACTCAAAAATGCGAAGCCCTGCGCCATTACGTTCGGTTTAGCCGAAAACAGATGCGCCGCGTCACGATCAATCTGCGCTTTTGCAAAATTAGCGTTCCAATGACTTTGAAATGAACTTAAAACCGTGTTGGCATCCGCGCCGTTAAACGGATCGGCAGTTGACCAGGTGTGTTGAAAAACAACCGATATGGTTAAGTTCAGTTCACTTTCATAAACGCCTTCGACCATATTCAAAATACTCAGAATTTTATTATTCGCCGCGACCGCATTACCGACTGATGTGACGAACTCGTAATCCGCTTCGGTTGCGAGTTCGATGACGCGCATACTTTGAACGCCTGCCGAAGCGTTTGTTTCGACAAATCGCTTGCCGTCTTCGATTCTTTCGGCAAGGTCGGAATGACAGGTGTAATTTCTTTTATTTAAAGTATTTTCGGGACGATAAACGACAAAATCTCTGTCGGCGGCAAGCGGCGAGAACCGTCGCGCCGGTTCGATAAAATACTTTTCATCGCCGGTCGTGAAAAAGCCTTCGATTTTCGAGTCTTCGATGGTTAAACGAACCTGCGAATTTTCATCGCCCGAAACTTTTCCTTTATAAGTCGTGACCGCGCCGGATTCGATTGTTTGTGCGCCCATTATAGTCGCGTTTTCCGCACGATAACGCGGCGAACGCAAATCTCTCGGCGTTAAAGATAACTGAAATGTTTTTTCGGATGTCGAAATTGACAAAACATCCTGATTTTCGATTTGGCGAAGCGAATTGCCTTCGCCGAACCGGATTACGTCAACTTTGCTGAAGACTTTTTTAAGATCGTTTTTTAAGGCTTTGCTTTGAGAAAACACATTCTGCGTCAAGACAAAAGTCAGAACAAACAAGAAACACAGTCCGAGAGTGCGCGGAAAAGTATTGGACATCAGATCCTCCGATGAAATCTTTGGTTGGAAAATTAAATTTTTATTGCTATAGGGTTGCGGAAATCAGATTATGAAAATCTCGACCACATTATTTAGAAAGTGCCAACAATGTTGGTCTTCCACTTTTCTCTATCAGAAATATGTTTAATTATTTTCTATCAATTTTCGCAGAATTTTACAAAGTGAAAGAGGCTTTGAAAACATTTTGTAAAGTTTCAATCAAATTTCACCGCTTGCGCCGATGAAACTGAATTCGCATTCGCCGCGCGGTTTTCTCATTCAGCGCGAAACTTTTTCGTATTTCACAAAAGTCAATTTTGCTTTATTTGTTAAAATCAAAATATTAAAGCAGTAGATTTTGCCGCGCCGAATTAAAATGTTAAAAAAATTCATCGGTTTTATTTGGAGAAAAATGCCGTATTTTATGCGTTTGCGAATAATTCGCACAACGCAGGAAAAATTCACGGTTTCGGTCGCGGCGATCATCACCAACGAGCGATATGAAATTCTGCTTCTCAATCACGTTTTACGACCGTTTTCGAGTTGGGGAATTCCGGGCGGATTCGTCGAAGCGAACGAGCAACCGGACGCGGCAATTCGGCGCGAAATCCGCGAAGAAACCGGGTTGGAATTGACGAATCTCGAAATGATTCGCGTCAGAACGATAAAGCGGCACGTCGAAATACTGTTTCGCGCCGCAGCGACCGGAAAAGGCGAAGTAAAAAGCCGCGAGATCAACGCGCTCGGCTGGTTTGAAATCGGGCAAATGCCGGAGCAAATCAGTCTCGTTCAAAAATCGCTGATCCAAGAAGTTTTGAATGCGGAAATTTGATAAAAAGTTTGCCGGTGATTAAACTCGTATTTTTACGATTTACAAGAAATTTACAAAGTAAACGAAATTTGATTATTAAAACAGGAGATAAAAATGGTTGATTTAGTTCCTTCGTCGGAATCGGTAATGGAAATTTTGACAAAAACCGGCGCGTATCGCAAAGGTCATTTTATTTATCCGACCGGAAAACACGCTTCGCATTATTTTCAGATGCCGCTCGCGTTTCGTTATTATGACAACGCGCGCGTGCTTTCGGTCGGCTTGAGCCGTCTGTTCAGAATGGAAAAAAGCATTTCGAGCCGTCTGCCGCGCGTTTCGATTATCAGTCCGAGTCCGGGCGGAATTATGGTCGCCTTCGGTGTCCGCGAAGCTCTCGGTGCCGATCAGATTTACTGGGCGGAAATCGAAGAAGGCAAACGCCAGTTTCGCCAGTATATCGGTGAAGATGCGGTTTATCCGGCGATTATCGTTGACGATATTCTGCGTTCCGGTCGCGCGATAAAAGAAACCGTTAAACTTGTCAGGGATTTAGGCGCGGAAGTCATCGGCATCGGCGCAATCGTCAAATTTGAAGATTCGCCGACCGACTTCGACGGCATTCCCGTCAAAAGTCTGATGAACTACGACGTAAACTTCTACGAAACCGAAGACGAATGGCGCAACTCGCGCAGCGCGTCGGAAGTCGAAGAAGAAAAAGTTCGATTTTAGTTACGCCGTTTATGACGCGCAGCTTTTCACGTTCGATTACAAAAACAGCAGTGACGATTCGCTTCGTGTTTGAAGACAGGAAACAGACGCGAAACCGAATCGTCACTGCTGTTTTTGTAAAATTTAATCAATGCTCCACATCTCGAAACTGCCCCATTGAACCGAATGATTCGTGTTCGGGCGAATACACGCATAATGAAAAAGGGAGTGCGCGGTAAAAGAATGCAATAAGCGCATTTGCTTTGTGCGGTGCGCCTTCCGTATTGGAATTCGTTTATGCGGCGGCTTCCAGCGCGGCGGTATGCGCTCTGCCGGCGGCGGCGTTGTCGAAGAATTCATAAAAATTAGTGATTTTGCCGTCCGTCACCGTTATGATATGCGCGAAATCCGTCGCATATTGTTTATCAGTCGTTTTCGAGCGTGCCAAAAAATTTCCTAAAACGACAACTCTGTCGCCCTGCGCGATATATTCGGTCGGCTCGAATTTCAGAAATTCCTCGTAGCCGTCAATACCGGATATAAATCCGGCGAGATTTTCGCGTCCGGTAAATTTTCCGTTCAAAGGCACGTTTTCGATTTCCGGCGAACGCCAAACGGCATCGTCCGAAAATAAATTCAAAAACGCTTCGACATCGCCTGCCATAAATGTTTCATACATTTGTCCGGCTACTTTTGTGTTTTCTTGTTCGTTCATTTTCTTAGTCTCCTTTTTTTAGTATTTGCCCGATTAACGCTTCGGCTCTAAAATGATTTCCCGCGCCATTCGGTCAGCCATCACTTCGCGGATTTCGAGTCGTTCTTTGTATCCTTGCCGCTGTTTGTCGTCGTTGCCGATGACGGTTTGCAAAAGCTGGTCGGCTTTTGCTTCGTTGGCTTCCATAGTCGCCATATCTTTGTATTCGGTCATCAGCATCAAATTCCAGTCGGTCGCGTTGTGAGATTCGGTTTGCAGAACTTTATACGAAACGATTTGCCCGTCCTTTTTCAACGCTTCCTGTTCGCGCTTCCAATCTCCGGCGACGTAGCTCAAATAAGCCGTATCCATTCCCGGCTTCATACGGATAAATCCGATATTCCAAACCGAACCGCTGCGATACGGGCGACTGACTTGTGCCACGACGACGATGCTTAAAGTTAAAACCAAAACGATAAGCGAACTGAATAAAATGCGTTTTCTGTTTCTCATAATTTTTCTCCTATTGTTGTTTTTTTAGAATTGGAAAATTTACTATTCGCTGATGCGCGTACTCTGCGCGGCGATTTGCTGCCAGCGTCCTTTTCTCTTGACAAAGGTCGAGGTTGTTATAAATTTACCGTCAGAGAATGTTCCGCCGGGCGCGACTTTGGTCGTGAAGGGTGAAATTGCCACCGCCGTATCTCCAAAAAGACGAATGCTCTTAACGTCGAGGCTGACCGATTCGTATTTCAAATCGCCCGACTTAAACGCGGCGATCCGCTCCGCCTTCGTCATCATCGAGCCGGCATCGCCGACAAAGATGTAGTCGTCGGCGTAGATGCGGTCGAGCGCGGCAGCGTCGTTGTTTCTCAGCGCGGCGGCAAGTTCATCGAGCGTCTGCCGCACCGATTGTTCATCGCCGCCTTTTTTATCGGCGTTTTTGCTGTTCGTCTGACACAAAATCAAAGCCGGCAGAGCGAGCGTCAGCGCAACTGCCAACAGCATTTGTTTCGCGTCGAAAATTCTTTTTAATTTATCCATATTCATTTGGTTGTGTTTCATAATTTTCCTCCTGTTTTCGAGAGATGCTTCGGACAAAGGCGTGGACGGTCTATCACCGCATCGAACAACGATAGCCGCCTGTTTTATAAAAATGTTTATGGAATTCGCGTTCCCTGCGTCGCCCAGACTTGCCAGCGTCCGTCGCGCTTGATGAACGTATCGGTAAAGCTGGTGCGCCGGTCGAACGGCTGATTTTTGTCGTCGCGTCCTTTGGAATGAACTACGCCTGTCACAACCGCCGTATTGCCGTCAACGCGGATGTTCATATTTGACAGATCATTCCATTCGGTAACGGTTTTATCGGTTCTCATATCGGCGAGGTCTTCGGTTTTGGTGGCAATCTTGGCGGTGCGGCTGCTGATGCTGCTGTTATCGGCGGCAAAATTTCGTTCAAACCAGCTCATATCTTTGTTTCTATCGGCTGTGTTCCAGTCCATTTCCATATAGCCGAGCATCGCGGATTCGTCCAGACTGTTTCCGGCATTGCCGACCACCTGCCATTTGCCGCCGCGTTTTTCGAGAAAATGAACGCTGCGCGTCCAGAAAGTTTCCTCTTTGCCGACCGCACCGTTTTTCGTCGTCACGATGTTGCGATGCGTAATAACAGCCGAATTAGGCGTGCAGGTAATCATGTAGTTATCGT
>JALYQJ010000137.1 GCA_030855875.1 Acidobacteriota bacterium | reverse complement strand
TTATATTACGGCAATTGGTTATGGCATCACTGAAAAGGCGTCGATCGGCTTCGATAAATACTGGGAAAATGTTACGCATTTGGTAGGGAAGGACATCTTACGATTTCACACGGTCTATTGGTTCTCGTTCCTTGCCGCGGTTGGCCTGCCGCTACCAAAAACTGTGTACGCTCACGGTATGTGGCTCGATGCGGATGGCAGGAAGATGGGCAAAACATTGGGCAATGTGATCGATGTTGATGTATTGCATGAACATTTTCAGATTGATGCGATACGGTATTTTTTGCTTCGTGACATGGTTTTCGGGCAGGACGGTAAATTCGGTTACGAAAATTTGATTGACCGCGCGAACGCCGATTTAGCGAGCGGGTTGGGGAATTTGTCGAGCCGGACGCTTTCGATGATTACGAAATATCGCGGCGGCGCGATTCCTGACGGGAAAATCGCCGAATCGAATTATTTGAATGCGAAACGCGCCGGAATCAGCCCGGACGAACAGGAATTGGTTTCGGTTTTAGAACACGCCCGGGACGAATACACTAGAAAATTCGACGGTTACGAATTCAGTCAGGCACTCGAAACGCTTTGGAGCGTAATTGCCCGAATTGACAAAATGATTTCCGATGCGAAACCGTGGGAACTCGTGAAAGATGAAAACCAAGCCGAAACTTTGAACGCCGTTTTGTATCGCGCAACCGAAACTTTGCGCTGGCTGTGCGTTTTACTGTTTCCGGTGATGCCGGAAGCGACCAAAAAAATACACGCGCAAATCGGCTTAAATGAAGATATTGCAGCAATTAATCCAGAAAATTTAACTTGGGGAGAAATACCGGCGGGAACACAAATCGGCGAAACCGAAGCCGTTTTTCCGCGCATTGATAAAAATAAAGTTATGAATAAAATTGAAGAGTCGAAAGTCGAGAGTCAGGAGTCAAGAGTTGAAGAACAAAAGACAAACGACATTAATTTAACCGAAAGCGCAATCGCGCAAAATCCGACCGATGTTTTGATAAACAATCCAGAGACGACGGTAAATGAAGAAGAAAACTTCATCACGATTGATGATTTCTTAAAAATTGAACTTCGCGTCGGTGAAATAAAAGTCGCCGAACGAATTCCGAAAGCCGACAAACTCCTGCGTTTTGAAATTGATCTCGGCGAAGAAAAACCGCGTCAAATTCTCGCCGGACTCGCCGAATATTATGAGCCGGAAACGCTCGTCGGTCGCAAAGTCGTCGTGGTCGCAAATCTAAAACCCCGAAAAATGCGCGGACTCGAATCGCAGGGAATGATTTGCGCCGCGAGTTTGGAAGACGGCACGGGCGAAAAACCGGCATTGGCGGCGTTTATCGAAAATGTAGATATTGGGGCGCGGTTAAAATAGATGCAATTTGAATGGGACAAAGAAAAAGCTGAAAGCAATCTCAAAAAGCACGGCGTGAGTTTTGCAGAAGCTGAAACTGTTTTTGGTGATTCTCTGGCGAGGATTTTTGAAGATGAAGAACATTCATTTGAAGAAAGACGAAACGGAATTGTCGGACATTCAATAAAAAATCGCCTTTTGATAATCAGTTTTACCAAAAGAGAAAATGACATTATCAGGATTATCAGCGCGAGAGAAACAACGTCATTAGAAAGGAGGAAATACGAAAATGCAGATGGATGAAAACGATGAATTATTGCCCGAGTACGATTTGGATTTTTCAAAATCGAAGCCGAATCGTTTTGCCGAAGAATACAATCGGATGCAGCGAACGGTTATTCTCGATTCGGACGTGGCGGATGATTTTCCGAGTTCCGATGCGGTCAATGAAGCTCTGCGCTTTTTGGCGAGAATTACGAAAGAACACAAAGGCGAACTAACTCACAAATGATTTTTGTAGATTCACACTGCCACATTGACGGCGAACAGTTTGACGCAGACCGCGACGCGGTTGTGCAGCGGGCAAAAGATGCGGGCGTGGCGGCGATGCTGACGGTCGGGACGGGAAATCCGCACGACGGTGAAATTGCAAGAGCGGTCGAAACGGCGGAAAAATACGAAAATGTTTTCGCATCGGTCGGCGTTCATCCGCACGATGCGCGAACATATGACGATAAAGCCGAAAGTCATCTGATCGAATTGGCGAAACACGAAAAGGTTGTTGCGTGGGGCGAAATCGGACTTGATTTTTTTTACGATCATTCGCCGCGTGATATACAAATCGAGGTTTTCCGCCGTCAAATCAAAATGGCAAAATCGTTGAATTTGCCGATTATCATTCATTCGCGCGATGCCGATGTTGAAACCGTTGAAGTTTTGCGCGAAGAATGTTCCCAAACAGATTTTCGCGGCGGAATTATGCACTGTTTTGGCGGCACGGCGGCGATGGCGAAAGATTTGATGGAAATTGGTTTTCTGATTTCGTTTGCGGGGAATGTGACGTTTAAGAAGGCGGAAAATCTGCGCGATGCGGCGCGTGTCGTGCCGCTCGAAAACCTTTTAATCGAAACCGACTGCCCGTTTCTCGCTCCGGTTCCCGTTCGCGGCAAACGCAACGAACCGGCTTTTGTCGTTCACACGGCGCAGTTTTTAGCTGATTTTTATAATGTGGAAGTTGAGAAATTAGCGCGGAAGACGACTGAAAATTTTACAAAGTTTTTCGATGTTTCAATTTGACGTTTAATTCAAAAAATAAACAAAAAGGTAAAGCGAAAATAAAGTTAAAAAGCAAATCGTGATAAGTCCGACGTTCTTAAAACTCAAAACAAAACTGTCGCAATAAGAACAAAACATTTTATACGACTGTATTCTAAACCGGCATTTCGGGCAGTAATTCCCGTTTTTTTTCTGTTTTCTCATAAAGATTTTCCGCGTAAAGATTTCTTCCAAAAGGCGTTTAAAGTTTATCTAACAATAAAACGTCCGAAAAACGGTCTGAGTTTATATTGGTGCGAAAAAAATGAGAAACGCGGAAGTTTTTACTGATTTTGGCGGGAAATTGAATAATGTTATGATCTCGTTAACGCAAATATAAAAGAGATAAATTTATGGCAAAAGAAAATTCATTCGATATTGTTTCAAAAACCGATTACGCGGAACTAACCAACGCGATCAACCAGACGACGAAAGAAGTTTCACAGCGATTCGATTTTAAGGGCAGCAAGGCAACGGTCGAACTCGCCGACAAAGATTTGCTGATGTCTGCCGAAGACGAAACCAGACTGCGAAATATGAACGATATTTTTCAAAGCAAACTCGTCAAACGCGGCATTTCCTTGAAAGCTCTCGATTATCAGAAAATCGAACCGGCGGCAGGCGGAACCGTGCGCCAAACGGTGAAAATTCAGCAGGGAATTCCGATTGAGAAAGCCAAAGAAATAGTCAAATTCATCAAAGACGAGAAACTAAAAGTTCAGGCTTCGATTCAGGGCGAAACCGTCCGCGTTTCCGGCAAAGACCGCGACGTTTTGCAGGAAACGATTGCGAAACTGAAAACCAACGATTTCGGAATTGATATGAATTTCGATAATTATCGAAGTAATTAAATGCAGACATTTTCACCGATTAGAGAAAAATTGAATCCGCAGACGGCGGCGAAGCGCATTTTCAGTTTGATAAAAACCGAGATGGCTTTGGTCGAAATTGAATTCGAGCGTCAGGCGAATTCTAATATTCAGGTTATCAATTATCTCGGCGATTATCTGCGGGCTTCGGGCGGAAAGCGTGTTCGACCCGCGCTTTTGCTTTTGTCGAATTACGCGGTCGGCGGCGCGGCTTCGGGCGAAAATGTGATTCGGCTGGCGACGGTGATGGAAATGCTGCACACGGCGACGCTGGTTCACGACGATATTATTGACAACGCCGATATGCGCCGCAGCCGCGAGAGCGTTAACGCCAGATTCGGCAATCAATCGGCAGTTTTAATGGGCGATTGGCTTTATATGTCGGCGTTTGAAACTTCTCTGAAAGAGCGAAGTCTGAAAATTTTGGATATTCTGACGCGCCTGACGCGAAAAATGACCGAAGGCGAATTGATTCAATTGACGATGCTCGGACGTTCGGACATTTCGGAAGAAGAATATTTCGACATTCTGCGGCGCAAAACCGCATATCTTTTTTCTGCCTGCTGCGAAATCGGTGCGCTGCTCGGAAACGCTTCTGCCGGACAGCAAAACGGTTTGCGCGATTACGGAATGAATCTCGGCATTGCCTTTCAATTAGCCGACGATTCGCTCGATTTTACGGCGGAAGAAAAAGTTTTGGGAAAAGCCGCCGGAGCCGATCTTTTAGAAGGGAAACTTACTTTTCCGTTGATTTTACTTCTTAGGAAAGAGCCGAAAGTGAAAACGCAACTGGAAAAAATTATGCGCGATGGCGATTACGAAAATGTTTCGCGCGAGATGATTTTAGAGTTAATGGAAAAACACGGAACGCTCAAAGAAACGCGTCGCAGAGCTTTTGAGTATGCCAACAAATCACGCAAAAATCTTGAATTCCTGCCCGAAACAGAGTATCGTGAAGCGTTGGCAGAAATTCCGGCTTATATGATCGAGAGGAATAAATAACATTAAACAGTTATCAGTTATCAGTCAACTGATAACTGATAACTGATAACTGATAACTGATAACTGATAACTGATAACTGATAACTGATAACTGATAACTGATAACTGAATCTATGGTTGACGAAAATCTTATCTCTACGCTTGAAACGAGTTTGCGCCAGACGCGCAACGCGCAGCATCGTTTGATGTCGCGTTTGAATGAAGTGGAAGGCGAATCTAATCGTTTGCGGCAGGAAATTGACGCGCTCAACAACAGCGCGAAACAAACTGAAGCGGCGATAATCAGTCTGCTCGAAACGATGCGCTCCGGCAATCAGAGTTGGGATTTGGTGAAGCATTTGAAGGTTGACGACGATTATAATGTTCCGCAGGACAACAAGCGTTATGCGCGACAAATTCCTAATAATCAAAACAATCAAAATTCTCAGAATAATCACAATAATCAGAACAATCAAAATTATCAGCCGCCGAATAACCGCAATTACAATAACAATAATTCGGTCGCGTATATGAATCAGCAGCGTAATATGCCTTCGATTAACCAAAACGTCGAGCCGATTAGCAATCGTTTTGCCGACCGCACGATTACGCAATCCTGCACTTTGCTTTTAAAGGAAGTCGGCAGATCGCTGCACGTTAATGAGATTTACAATCTGCTCTGCGCCGGCGGAATGGAATTTAAGGGAAATAATCCGACGATTTCAATCGCCGTTTCGTTAAATCGCAACCGGCGATTCCGCAAAGTCGCGCCGGGAACTTTCGATCTGGTAATGCGCGACGCTTCGCAAGCCGCTTCTTAAAATTTAATCTTTAAATTGGTTTTATATAAATACAGGTAAAATGCAGACAAATCAAAGTCTGCATTTTGCTTCTAATAAGCCGTTTCCTGTCAATTTCGCCTTGCTTTTTGGTTTTGACCGAATCAAAATCAAAATTACCTTTTTGTTTTAAACGTATTTTTGGAGGAGTAAATGAATCAGTTCAGCTTTATAAAACTGAAGTATTTTAGCTTTATTTTTATTTTCGGTGTGATTTTTTTTGGCGCAATCGTTAAAGTCAACGCGCAAAAGGTTCGACTTCGGGCGCAGATAACGCCGAATTGCGGATCTACTTCCAACTCTAAATTTGCCGACATCTACGCTGACGGAAATATTGCCGTGCAGGGAAGTTTCAGTTGTCGCGGCGTATTTATCTATGACATTTCCAACCCGGACGCGCCGGTTCTGTCTGCCTGGTATAATCCGGGCGCGAATCTGCAATTTCTCGAAGCCTTCGTCATCGGAAATCGCGGCTATTTCGGCAGCGGCAACGGCGGCGGCGTTCACATCGTGGATTTATCCGTGCCTTCAAATCCGCAGCTTTTGGGAATTGTTAATGCCGCCAGCGGAAACGGTTTTGATTCGATTCACGAAATGGTCATTCACGGAAATTATTTGATTGAAAACTTTAACGGATTTTCGAGAAAAATTATCAAAGTGATAAACATCAGCAATCCCGCCAATCCGGTGTTCGTTCGTGACATCAATCCGACGGAATCGGCGTGGGTTCACGCGATGCACATTCGCGGCAACCGGCTGTTTACTTCCGGCTGGGGAAGTTCGGTCGAGCGCGGTCGGACGGAAATTTACGATATTACGAATATTGACACGCAAGCCCCGACTTTGTTAGGTTTCATCGAAGACGCGACAAGCGTTACCGCCGGAAATAATATGCACAGCAGTTGGTCGAGCGAGGACGGCAATTATTTGTATAGCTGCCGCGAAACGACTAACGGAAGCGGTGACGTTCGCGTTTATAATATTCAAAATCCGGCGCAGCCGATGCTCGTTAATCGCATCACGATGAACGATTTGAACATTAACGCCGTCACGCCGCACAATCCGGTCGTGATGGGTAATTATCTCTACGTTTCGTGGTATCAGGCGGGAGTTCAGGTTTTCGACATTTCCAATCCGGTGAATCCGGTGCGCGTCGGTCAATACGATACTTTTCAGGCGCAGTTCGCGCCTTCGGATGCGGAAAGAGCGACGCTTGCCGAAACTGAGCCTTGGGATTTAATTTGCGGAAGTGAGAATTTGCAAAATGCGCTTCCGCAAACCTTTGACGGAAATTGGGCGGTTTTTCCTTTTCTGGGACAGAATAAAGTTTTGGCGGGAGATTTGAAGGAAGGTTTGCTGATTCTCGACGCGAGCAAACTCGGCTCGCCGCGTAAAAATCAGGTTTCGGATTTTGACGGCGACGGCAGAACGGATTTGTCGGTTTATACTCCGAATTCTGGATTGTGGCAGGTTGAAACAAGCACTAACAGCGCACTAAGCCAGACGAATTACGGTATCGCCGAAGATAAAATCGTTGCCGGAGATTATGACGGCGACGGCAAATCCGATCACGCCGTTTGGCGACCTTCAACCGGCGTTTGGTGGATTTTAGGAAGCACGAGCGGTTCGAGAGCGACATCGTTCGGTCTCAGTTCCGACATTCCGGTTCCGGGCGATTACGATGCCGACGGAAAAACCGACATTGCGGTTTGGCGACCGTCAACCGGAATTTGGTATATTTTGCAGTCAACTTTAGGATTCAAAGCCTTTCAGTTTGGATTAAGCGGCGACAAACCCGTCATCGGCGATTACGAAGGCGACGGCAAAGCTGACATCGCCGTTTATCGTCCGTCAACCGGCGTTTGGTATGTAATGCAGAGTTCTTCGAGTTTGCTGTTGGCGGCAAATTTCGGTTTGTCGTCGGATAAACCTTTGGCGGCGGATTTTGACGGCGACGGAAAATCCGATTTCGCCGTTTATCGCCCGTCCGAAGGCAACTGGTATATTTTGTATTCCGCCAACAATCAGGTTGCCGTCAATAAATTCGGTCTGGCGGAAGATTTACCGATTCCGGCTGATTACGACGGCGACGGCAAAGCCGATATTACGGTTTTTCGACCGAGCCAAAACGTCTGGTATCGCTTGAACAGCTCGAACGGCGCGTTCAGTTCACGCGCTTTTGGTCAGAGCGGTGACAAACCTTCGCCGTTATCGGCGCAACCGCAATAGAATAAGTTAAAATTTGGAAGCGAAAAAACTAAGGTTGAGTGTCAAAACTTGACTTTAGTTTTTTTGTTTTTATGATGGCTTTATGAAATTATTTCTGACAATCATCAGCGGCGTATTGGCGCATCAGAAGTTTGATTTGGCGAGCGGATTTTTAACCATCGGGCGCGGCGAAAATTGCAGCATCCGGCTCGACCCGAAAACCGAAAGAACTGCGTCGAAACAACACGCTTTCATTGAAGCCAAAGCCGACGGTTTTTATCTGACCGACAATCAAAGCACGAACGGGACGCTGCATAACGGGCAAAAAATCCAGTCTGTGAAATTAACTTCCGGCGATACGATTCAATTCGGAAAAAACGGTGTTATGGCAACGATAGATATTGAAAATAATAATTTTACGTCCGACCGAACGCAGGCATTTCAACCCGTCGAGTCTGCGCCGCCGCCGATAAATTACAGCGATATTCAGCATAATCAATACAATCAAGCGGCGCAGAATAGTCCGGTTAATCTGCAAAATTCGATCAGAAATTTAGGTTTGGGACGAATCGAAGCCGAGCTGGAAAAAAGTAATACGCGCAGATATGTCGGCATCGGCATCACGATTTTTGGGGTGGTTTTTTTATCTCTGATTGTCATTTTGATAATGTTTCTCAGCGTCGGAATCGGCGCGGCGATTATGGCTTCAGTCGTCGCATTTATTCCGGCGATGTTTTATCTTCTGCCGCTGATGTGGCTCGACCGCTACGACCCCGAACCGTTCTGGCTTTTGTCGCTCGCTTTTGCGTGGGGCGCACTCGTCGCCGTCTTAGTTTCATTTATCGTCAATACCGGTGTCGGAATGGTGGTTTTTCAGGCGACCGGCGATCCGAATGTCGCCGACGCAATCGGCGCAGTCGTTTCCGCTCCGGTTTTTGAAGAAGGCTCGAAAGGATTGGGATTAGTTCTTTTGTTGGTTTTTTTCCGTCGGTATTTCGATGATATTTTGGACGGAATCGTCTTTGCGGGCGTGATCGCACTCGGATTTGCGACAGTCGAAAACGTGCTTTATTACGGACGCGGAATTGCTGACGGCGGTTCGGGCGGATTGCTCGTTTTATTCGTGCTGCGCGGCATTTTATCACCGTTCGCGCACGTCACATTTACGGCGATGACCGGAATCGGCTGCGGGATCTCTCGTGAATCACACAACAAATTAATTAGATTATTAATGCCGGTTCTCGGTTATATTTGCGCCGTGCTTTTACACGCGATTTGGAACGGAATGGCGGTTCTCGGCGGTCTCGGCGGTTTTATCGTCGGATATATTATTTTAGAAATTCCGTTCTTTTTGCTTTTTGTCGGTTTCGCGTTTTATGTAATGTATCGTCAAAACAAAATTCTCAAGGAAATGCTGGCGATTGATATTGCCCGCGGTTTGATTCCGAAAGAACACGCGGAAATGGCGACTTCAGCCTTCAAAAGTTCGGCGTGGATAGTTGGCGGTTTGTTCAAAGGCGCGTATCGGGCGCGAAGCAATTATATTCGCGCCATCGGCAAACTCGGTTTGAGTTACTGGCATATTCAACGCGCAACCGCCGCGCAGGGACACACCGGAAGTTTTCAGCAAAACCCGATTCTCCGCGACGAAGTTCTGCGCTGGCGCGATAAAGTTTAAATTTACCGGATTATTTTCAAGGCAAAAGTGAACAATTAGCCACGAAAAGGCACAAAATTCGCAGAAACAAAATCTTATTTGATTCTTTCGCTTTGTGATTTTTGTGCCTTTTTGTGGCGATAATTTTTTAATGCCGTCGGATTACTGAATGGAAGGTGAAAAAATGCTTGCTAAAAATAAATCTGCAAATTAAAATCGAATAGTTACGTCTCAATTTCTGTTTTAACTCTGAACTTACAATATAAAATATGAAAAAACTTCAAATACTCTCTGTGTGCGTCCTGTTTTTGTGCGTTTTGATACTTTTGCCGAATTCGGTTGCCGCAAAAGACGAATGGCTGCACGTTCGCTCGAAGAATTTTAATTTGATCGGCAATGCTTCGGACAAAGACATTCGCAAAGTCGCTACCAAACTCGAACAGTTCCGCGAAACCTTTCGACAGCTTTTTAGCGGGGCGAATTTGAATTCGCCGATTCCGACAAATGTCGTCGTTTTTAAAAGCGACGGCGCGTATAAACCATTTAAGCCGAAACGCGCCGACGGCAAAATTGATAACTTTGTCGCCGGATATTTTCAGCCCGGCGAAGACGTAAACTACAT
>JALYQJ010000128.1 GCA_030855875.1 Acidobacteriota bacterium | reverse complement strand
ACCGTAACTTTAACGCGCGTGTTCGTCACTTGTGGTCTATAAGCAGCGTTTCTGCTTCTTAAATCTTCAAAATTTTTCGCGTGAAAAGCGACCGAATCTTTTGAGCGCAGATGAAGACTCAATTCGTCGAGCGGCGAGTTTTCTTTTTGTCCGGTAATTTCTTCGATTCTTTTAACGGCGGCGGCGAAATCCGAATCCTGCGTAGTGGCAGAGAGTATCCGGGCGTAAGGACGCAGAGCGTCAACCAAACCCGGATGATTTTTGCCGCTTTTCATTTCGACGGCGGGAATGTATCTTTCGTAAAACGGCAGTGCTTTTTCGTAATTGTCGTATTTAAAGTAAAAGTTTCCCAGACCGAGAACGAGCGAAAGAGTTTCAGGCGCGTCTTTTCCTCGACTTTCTTCGTTGAGCGCGAGCGATTCGGCAAATAATCGTTCTGCTTCGTCAATTCTCGAACGCGAATACGCTATCGAAGGTTTATCGGTCGGCGGAAGAAAATTAGAAGTCAGCCAGGCGAGTTCGCTTTTCACGTCGGCGGTTTGCGCGGTTCGCCCGCGCCCGCCGGATTCGTTGAGCATTATCGCTTTTCGATAAAGTTCTTCGGATTCGCGGGCGTTTTCAGAAGCCTTTTCGGCGATTCCGATTCTCGCCCGGACATCGTAATTTTTATCTCTGGATTTGTTTCGTAAAACGGTGAAATTATCGCGCTTCATCCGCGCCAAATTTATTATCGCGTTGACGTGCGAAGAAGTGTCCGTTTGATTGGCTTTCTCTTCGAGCCGAACGACCTTTGCCGCCGATTCAATCGCGGCATCAAGTTTCCCTTGCTGATAAAGCGCGAAAGCCTTGTCGGTCAACGCCTTTTTTTCAGTTGTCGCCGTTTCCTGCGCCCGTGCCGCGCCCGAAAAAATAATCGTCAATGCTAAAACCGTTAAAAATCCTTTCATAATTTACTCTGATGCGGCGTAATGTTATTTCCGCCTTTTTTCTTTCTGAAATTTTTTGACGAGCATATCGCGCCGCATTTTCGGCAAATGATCAATAAAAAGTACGCCGTCGCAATGATCGGTTTCGTGCAGAAACGCGCGCGCCGCGTAACCTTCGGCTTCGCGCTCGAACCATTCGCCTTTTTCGTTTTGCGCTTTTAATCGAACTTTGTTCGGGCGCACGACGACCGCCGGAAATTTGCCGACCGAAAGACAGCCTTCCTGACCGGATTGTTCGCCTTCGGTCGAAACTATTTCGGGATTTGCCGCGATGAGTTTGACATCTTCGCAATCCATTACGAAAAGCCGCAAATTCAAACCGATCTGCGGCGCGGCGAGTCCGACACCTTCCGCGTCATACATCGTTTCAAACATATTGGCGCAGAGCATTTCCAATTCCTCATCAAATTCCGTCACCGGCTTGCCAATCTCGGCGAGAACCTTTTCGGGATATTCGGTGATTTTTCTAATAGCCATATTTCGATTTTGGATTTTGGATTTTGGATTTTGGATTTTGGATTGGAAAATTACTATTCAATCGCAAATCGCAATTTCAAAATCGCGGATTATTCAGATCAAACTGCCGCGCAGACGCGAACTGCGGTGGAAATTGCGTTTGGTGTTAAAGCCTTTTTCTTCGCGCTGCAAACATTCCCAACAGACATTCGTTTCTTCGTTAGTCGGGCTGACAAACGTATTATAATGTTCCATCATACGGTCGCATTCGGCGCATCGCACGGGCGTTTTTTCGGTTGTTTTCGGGTCAAACGGTTCTGTCATTCTCACATTTCCTTTTTGCACGTAATTCTTTATTTCAAACTTATTTCAAACATAGTGTAATTCGCCTTTGTGAAATTTTCCAAAGGCTGCCGCGACACTTTACTTAAACTGTAATCGTTTCCGCTTACGGCAATTGATAAACTTTGTAAGTTTCGGTTTGAAAAATGACCGGAAACGGATAATCGGCGCGGCTGACGAGATGCGTCGCCGCATATTTACGTTTTAGATCGTTAATTTGCGCGGCGGAAAGACTGTTAAAAGCCGTTTCGATTTCTTCGACCGCTTTTTCGCCTTTTGAAATACGCAGATTTCCGGTCAAATCCGCAAACCTTTCGCGCCATTCGCTCAAACGATCAAATGTCGGATAACCGAATGAAACTATGTTCGCCCGCCGCGAAAAATACCAGATTTCGCGGCTGTGCGGCGGCTGAATAATCATTGCATCGAACGGCGTATTTACCGCAATCCAGCGCGAAGTTTTTCGCAAATCGTCGGGCGCAGCCGTTTGGTTTCGCACGGTTTCGCGGATTTGATTGAAGCCTTTACCGAATGGATTGAGCAGCGCAACAACCGCGACGACAAACAGCGAAACGATTATTTTCTGCTTTAGCGAAGCGAGACGCGGAACAAAATTAAATGCTGTAAAGATAAAAAACAGCGGCGTTAATATCGGAAAAAGACGCATCGGCATCAAACGCAAAAGCGGATAAAGTTCAAACCAGCGCAGAAGAAATCCGATCATAAAAAACGCGCCGAGAGCGATTTGAAATTTGAGCAGAAACCGCAGCGCGAAACTTTCGCTTTTCCATAGCGCAGCGATGTTGAAAACCAGCATCGCGTAAAGCAACAATATTCCGCTTTTTGAAAATTGAAACAAATCGAGATGCCACGGGACACGATACAAAATGATAAATTCCCAATCTTCAAACGAATTTGCCGTCGCGTTCGTCTGTTCGGCGAAAAGCGGAATCAGCCCGAACAGCGAAAACAAAGCCGTAATTCCGACAAGTTTTACAAAATCAACAGTCGGAATTCGCTCAAACAGTAACGCCAAACCGACCGCCGGAATCGCCCACAAACCGACTGCCGGATGAAAGCTGAACGACAATCCCAAAAGAATTGCCGGTAAAATTATTTTGCTTTTGGAGAATTCTTCAAGTGAAAACAGCAAACAAACATAAGCGACGGTTTTTGCCTCAAAACCGCCGAAGATCCATTCGTCATTGACGACGGCTTGAGCAAAAGCGAGCCACAGAAAAATCGCCGCCGCAATCGCCCAAAACGGTATCTCCCAACGTCTGCCGAGTTTAGCCAAGGCGATCAAACCCAAACTCCAAACCGCGATTCTGCCAGTCCAGCCGACAATTTCAAGCGAAAAGAAACGCATCGGCAAACTAAAAAGCGAATTAAAAAGCCAATGCTCATTGGCTGTTTGCGAAAACGACCAATCGTTCGGCAGAAAATTCGGTGTGAGCCGCAAAAGATAAACGAATTCGTTGCTATACGGAACGGGTTTGCCCTGAAATACCAAAACCGCGACAAATAAAAAAGTGAAACACAGCCAAAAATTCAGCGGCGCGTCCGTTAAAGTTTTCTGTGGTGTTGAAAGCATTTCGCGGGTCGGATTTGAGTGTAATTTTACTCCGGGATTTTCTTCTTTGCGGTCTTTGCGCCTTTGCGTGATATTTCTTTTTCCTATTGCTATGGTTTTTGATAGAGGCGGAAAAAAGTTTCACGCAAAGGCGCAAAGACCGCAAAGTAAAACCAAGCTCATTTATAATTTTTCAATCAAATTTCGCACTTTTTTTCTGGTTCGCCAGTAAACGTCTTCCATAAAAATATGCGCGAATTCGCCGTTGCGACCGATGCTCAGAAGATTTTCGATGCCGGTTGAACGCTCGAAATCCTTTCGCGCCGCTTCGTATTCGTTGAGAAAAACCGGATACGCAATCGGCGTTTTCAGCACGTTGCAGCCCAAAAATCGCGTCCGTGCGTCGGGAATTATTTTGACCAGATGTTTTAAGCAAAATTCGCCGATGGTTTCTTCGTCCATCGTCCAGAATTCGTCTTCTTTTTGACAGCCGATGTCAACGGTAATAATGGTTTTGCCTGTCGGGGCAAGCCACGGCATCGAGATTGTCGCCTCGGTCAGACGGAAAAACGGAAACTCCTTTTCGGGCAGCCACAAAACCGTATTTGGCAAAAGCCCGCGTCCCGTAAAACGCATATTGACGAAAATCATCGGGCGATAACGAAAATCTTTGAATTTTTCCAAAGCATTTGTTCCGCGCACGAGTTTTGACAAAATATTGGCAGGCGCGGTGCTGACGACGGCGGAAACTTCGCACGTTTCGCCTTTGGCTTTGACGGCAACGACGTTTTCGTTTTCGATTATAATTTCTTCAACGGGCGATTCGAGCTTAATTTTGGCTTCTAAACCTTCGGCAAGTTTTTCGCATAAAGTAGAAACGCCATTTTTCGGGTAAACGTGATGAACGCTCGCTTTTTCCGGCATTTCGCGGTTGTAGCCGACAGCGACGGCGCGACCTAAAACTTTTCCGGCGGCTTTCAAATAAAGAGTTTTGCCGATGCTTCCCGGCAGACTTTCGCCGACGGCTGAAGATAAATCAGCGGCGGACGCGCCCGACCACGCCTCGATCAAAGGCAGCGCGACTTCATCCGCCAGAGCCGCGCCGTAACTTTTGCGAAACCATTCGGCGGCTGACGCGGGCGCGTGTCCGTTGGTCAGAGATTTTATTTTGCTGCCGATTCCGCTCAGAGTCATTCGCGGGATTCGCATCAAACCGAACGGATAATCGTAAGTTTTCCCGCCTAATAAAACCGTTTCGCCGTAATGTTTGACGAGCAGGCAATCCGAACTGACACCGATTGCCGCCGCCAAACGATTGGTAATAAAATGCGCCCCGAAATCGTAGGAAAAACCTTCCGCATCTTTAAAGCTCGCGGCGAGACCGGCGATTTTCGCGCCCGCTTCATACAAAACAAACGGCACGTTTCGGCTGTGCAGAAAATTTGCCGCCGTCAAACCCGCGATGCCCGCGCCGATAATTGCAATTGGTTTCTCGCTTTTCATAGCTTTTATAAAGTTTGAATAAATCGAAAATCAGGAATAAAAATTATCCACGAAAAAACACCAAGTTTTCACTAAAAAATTAAATTACAGAGCTAACAATTGTAAAGTAAAATATAAATTTCAATAAAAATCTTCGTGATTGCTTCGTGTCCTTCGTGGATTAAAATTCTTCACGGCTTTCGTAAAATAGCCCGCAAAAGTGCGCCGCGCCCAAATTTCTGCAAAACAATATCGAGCGACGTAAACGCCGCCAGCGAAACGGTTGATTTGAGCGTAAAACGGTTAATAAAAAAGCGCGGCGCATCAAAATCAACCAGCGCGTTGTGAATCGAATAAACCCAATTGACGGGCGAAACCTGCGTCGTCAAATCGGCAATTTCAAATCCGGCTTTTTCGGCTAATTTTGCGAGCGAAGTTTGGTTAAACAAATTCCAGTGACGCGGAAAATGATAGCCGCCCCAATAACCGCTTTTGAAAAAATTAAAATCAATCGAATCGGTGTTGTCGGTGACAATCACCAGTTTTCCGTTCGGCTTTAAGACATTTTTCACCGCGGTTAAAATTTCAAACGGCTTTTCGAGATGTTCGACGGTCTGAATCATAAACGCTAAATCGTAAGCGTTTTGCTGTAAATTAAGTGTTTCGACGCTTCCGAGATGGATTTTCAGACCGGCTTTTTCCGCCATTTCCGCGGCGCGTTTGTCAAAATCAACGCCTTCGAGCGTCCAACTTTTTTTGCCGTATTTTTTCAAAAGTTTCAAATGAAAACCGTCGCCGCAGCCGACATCCAAAATCCGCGCGTCATCCGGCAAACCTTCGCACCAGCTCAATAATCTTTTGGCTTCGAGCCGCGAACGGATTTTATAAACAACACCGAAATCTTTCTCGGAAAAATCAAAAGCGTGATAATCGGGCGGATAAATCGTTTCAAACTCGGAAATTTCCGGGCGCGGATTCAAATAAACAAGACCGCAGGAATTGCACCGAACCGCTAAAAACGTATCGTTTGCGGTGCGGTATTCGTAATCTTCGCCCACGCCGATTGGCTGCGCGTCGTCCGTTTCGCAAACAGAACATTTGACGTGAGTTAATCTAAGCGGCTTGTTTGGCATAATCCAAAGATTTCAATTTTCCGGCGGCGACCACACGGGCGTGTTCGCGCATATTGACGACTTCAAATTTATCGGTGAAAGTTTCTAAAATCTCGCTGAGAAATTCCAGTTTTTTCCCGACCGGAAGATTCATCGCGGGAAAAAATTTGAGTTCCGGAGCGTCTTCGCCCGACAAAAAATCGAGCGGATGCAGCAGCAAAGAAAGCTGCGTTCCCGTCATTTTGCACATTTCGACCGCCGTTTTCCAGTAAGTTTTCGCCAGCGTTTCGGAAAAAGTCGAAAGGTAAATGACATATGAAGCGTGAATCGGAGTTTTAAAAATCGGTAAAGTCGTCACCGGAATTTCGACCAGAGATTTTTCGCCGATTTGCCATTTGTATGGTTTCAAACTTTGAAAACCGTCCGCAAAATTACCGAAAAGTTTTTTACGTTTTTCGCGTTCTTCGTCGGACATTTCGGGGGATTTGAAAAAGTAATAAGCGCGGGCGAGCGGCGCGATATAAGTCGGCAAAGTCGAGCAGTCGTATTCGTAGCCGCGCTCACTCAAAACTTCCAAAACCGTCGGCGAAAGCGAATATCCGGGACCGCGAAAACCGACGAGTTTTTGATCGGTAAAATTCGCCATCGCCGCTTCGGTTCGCTCAAATTCCGTTTCGAGTTCCGTTTTTGAATAAAGATGCAGCCACGGTTCGTGATTGAAACTGTGATTCCCAATTTCGTGATTCGCGTCGGTGATTCGTTTTAACGCTTCATTGTTTTCTTTTCGCGCCGCATCCTGACCGACGATAAAATATGTAATTTTCAAATTTCGCTCGCGTAAAAATTCGAGCGAACGCGGCACAACAACGTCTAAATAAGTCGGAAATGACTCCCATCCCGCGTCGCCGTGCGTTTTCATATACGACCATTTATTGTCGAGGTCTAAACTAAGACTTGCAATCGTTTTTTTACTCATTTCAATTTCAGCCAAACCATCCAGAGAACTAACGCGCCGCGCATTGTCCAAACAATTGTGCGAATCCAATTTGTCACTACTAATTTATTCACCAAACCGGCATCGAATCTTTCCGCTAATCTGCCGTGAATAGGTGATTGGACAAAAATGGTCGAAGCCCAAATTATCAAAACGAGAGCGAGACCAAACCAAAAAAACTTTGGATTTACCGGCTCGTATGACGCGAAAACAAAATAAATCGCCGCGACCAGTTCGACAAACATTACCGGCGCGACGACGTATGTGATACGCGACATATGCGACGTTTGATAATCAGCGTAACCATCCGCGCCGACCATTTCAAAAAGCGGGTAATGCACGATTTGAATCGTCCAGATCAGCCCGACCAAAAAAAGCGTCGCGCCTGCGTGAATCAGAAAAACGAAATCTTTCATCCCGCTTCGATTGTAAACCGAATCGGCGAAAATCTTTCAATTTTGCAGATAATTTTCAAAAAACTTTTCGGCGAGCATCACGGTTTCGTTGACGTTCAAAGTTCCGTTCGTAATCTGCGCCGAATTGACGACAAAAACATTTCCAAGCGACGTTTCAACCGGCGGAACATTCGCCGAATAATCAATCGTCGGCAGCGGAAAGACTTGCCGAACGCGCGAAACCTTAAAGGCTAAAACATCTTCGCGTTTGAAATGCGAATACATTTTTTCGAGTGCGTTGAGAAAAATTGCTTCAATTTCCGCGTCCGTTTTTTCAAACAATTCATCATCCGGCGCGACGTATTTCGGCAGATAAACGAGCGCGTTTCCGCCGAATTCCCGTTTATCAACGAGCGCGGACATTTCGATAATTCCCGTAAAAGGCGTTTCGTCCGTGATGTTCGTGACGTAGAAATTCGAGAGCGATTTTTTCATCAGCACCGACGCGCAGACGATGCCTTGATATTTGATATTTTCAAGTTTTTGCTTTTCGTCGTCGGTTAATTGCGGACAGATTTTCGCGGCGATGTTTGATGGGCAGGTTAAAATTATCTGGTCGAATCGGTCTTTGGTCTTTGGTCTTTGGTCTTCGGTTTCCGTCGCCGAAGGTGACGAATTTAATAGCGTTGGGTGAAACCCAACGTCAGACGGTAAAGGATTTTCCGTCCCTGAATGGGACAAATACTCAAACGCTTTATTCGACACTGTCAACGTCGGGATAATCTCTGCGCTCTGCGTCGTCAGGATTCTCCCGACCCTATTAAATTGATCGCTTTCAGCGACAAAAACAGAAACTTGCCCATCGGCGTTTTTCTCGATGTTTTCAATTCGACTATTCAATTTTATTTCAACACCTTTTGCCCGCAAATGCTCGCCGAATTTTTCCAAAACTTTCGCGTAACCGCCGCGCACATAGCCGAACATTTCTTTTTTTAACCCGGAATTTCGCGCCGCATACATTCGCTGAATCGTCGCCCAGATAAACGCGGCGGATGTTTCTTTATA
>JALYQJ010000126.1 GCA_030855875.1 Acidobacteriota bacterium | reverse complement strand
AAATTGAAAACCGCTTCACCGAATAATTTTTGATGTGATAAAATTTTCGCTTTGTGAACACGGCGAAAAAATTATTAAAAACTCTGCAATCATCCGACGAATTAGTCGCTGCGCTGCTCGCTTTGTCAGAAACCGAAAATATTTGTCTGCTTGATAGCTGCGGCGTAGACTATTCAGGCTCGAATTTTTTGATCGCCGGAATAAACCCAATTGAATTTTTTGAAATTACCAACGAAAAACCGTCTAAAACTCTGCAATTTCTCGACGATAAACTTTCATCCGACAACTTACTTTCGATTTTTACAATTTCATACGAGTTCGGTCTAAAGCTGGAAAAAATTAATCCGCGTGAAAAAAACCACAAACATTTCAGCGAGCCGGATATTTTTCTGGCGCAATTCGGATGCCTTGTCGTTCACGATTATCAAACGCAGCAAACTTTTCTCACCGGAGACGAAAAGTGTTTCGATGAAATCGAAGCGAAACTCGCATCAGCTCGAAATCACAAGCAGCTCAATTTTTCGCTGGCTGAAAAAAGCGTTCCGGTCGAATCGAACTTTTCCAAACTTGAATATCTCGCGGCAATCGAAAAAATTAAGGAATTTATTCGTCGCGGCGACACTTATCAAACAAATTTGACGCACCAAATTCGCGCTTGTCTGCCGGAAGATTTAACCGCGCAAAGAATCTTTTGGAACTTGCGAAAAAACAATCCCGCACCGTTCGCCGCGTTTCTTCAACGAAAAGATTCGACCGTAATCTCCGCTTCGCCCGAAAGGTTTTTTAGAGTCGAGAGTGGAGAGTCGAGAGTCGAGAGTGGAAAAAAATCTTCTCAATCTTTAACTCTCCACTCTCCACTCTCCACTCTCGACTCCCGAACAATTTCCGCTTCTCCGATAAAAGGGACGCGACCGCGCGGAAGCAATTACGAAGAAGATTTGATTTTGCAGAATGAATTGTTGGGCAGCGAGAAGGATCGGGCTGAAAACGTGATGATTGTTGATCTTTTGCGAAATGATTTGGGCAGAATCTGCGAATTCGGCAGCGTTGAAGTCGAAAAACTTTGCGAACTCGAAACGCATCCGACGCTGTTTCATCTCGTTTCGACGATAAACGGAAAACTTCGCCCAAACGTAAAATTTTCCGACATAATTCGCGCCGCTTTCCCGTGCGGTTCAATTACCGGCGCACCCAAAATCCGCACGATGCAGATAATTGACGAACTCGAAACCGCACCACGCGGTCTTTCGATGGGCGCAATCGGGTTTTCGATTCTAGGTTCCAGATTCCAGATTCCAAATTCCAGATTCCAGATTCCAGATTCCAAGTTAAAACTTCCAGATTCAGAATTCCCAACTCACCACTCTCCACTCTTCACTCTCCACTGCAAAGATTTGAGCGTAGCGATTCGGACGATGGTCGTTCACCGGCAAACGGCGGTTTTCAACGTCGGCGGCGGCATTGTAATTGACAGCGATCCTGAAACCGAATACGAAGAATCATTACTCAAAGCGAAAGCCTTATTAAATTCATTCGGCGGAAAATTCAAATAGTTTTGAGTCCCGCCTTTAGGCGGCTTTCCGCCGCGCTATGCTGGCGCAAGTGCCGCCTGAAGGCGGGACTCAGAACATCAGGCGTAAATTTTTCCCGACGCTAAAAAAATTTTCGCGCCGGGAACTTTTTTAATTTATCGGTGTCTATATTTCTGCCTTTAACTTTTTCAAGGAGAAATTTTATGAATAAACCTGCTATCAACGTCACGCCTTTAATTGATGTTCTGCTCGTTTTGCTGATTATTTTTATGGTCATCTCGCCGCTCAAACCGTCGGCTTTTGAAGCGAAAATTCCGCAGGAACCGGACGGCTCGGTTGATATTGCAATCAATGAAAATAGTCTGGTCGTCGCGCTTGAATCGGATTCGTCGCTTCGTTTGAACGACGAAAAAGATTTGGGAACGGCGGAAAACACCGAAAAAATTGTCGAGCGTTTGAAATTTGTTTTTAAGGAACGCGGGGAAAATCTACTTTCCGGTGTCAATGCAAACGGCGATCTAAAAGTCGAAAAAACCGTTTTCATCAAAGCTCCGCGCAGCAGCGACTATGGAAGCGTGGCGAAAGTGATTGATGCGGTCAAACTTTCCGGCGCGAATCCGGTGAGTCTGCAAATTGACGATTTACAATGATTTTTTCAACACCGATTTTCAGGTTAAAGCAACAGAAAGGTTTTCCAATCGGCAAAATGTTTGTGTTATAATTTTCTTGCCTGTAATAGGGCGAAATTTGACGCATCGGCTCATTTGCTCTCCTTATTAAACTGTTGCAAATGATGAGTTTCTACGAAATTTTGAAGGTTTCTCCAAAGGCTTCAAATGCCGAAATAAAATCGGCATATCGCCGCCTTGCGCGAAAACTGCACCCTGATGTCAACGGCGGTTCGGAAGAAACCGCCCGCGATTTCGCCCGCATCGCCAAAGCCTACGAAGTTCTCGGCAATCCGAAGGAACGCGCCGGCTACGACCAAAAACTGCTTCAGACGCAATATCAGAATTCAAAACAAAGCGATTCCGTGTTTTCATCGGAAAACGCGCACGCCCGACGCTGGC
>JALYQJ010000103.1 GCA_030855875.1 Acidobacteriota bacterium | reverse complement strand
TTTGTATGCGGCAAAATTCGCAAAACGTCAAATGAAAAGTCGCCGTCCCGCCGATTGAGTGGTGCGACGAGGCGTGGGTCAAAAATAAGTTTGGCGTGACGCCGCTGCAAATCATTGACCTTTTGGGTTTAATGGGCGATGCGATTGACAGCATTCCGGGCGCGCCCGGAATCGGCGAAAAAGGCGCGACGAAAATCATTCAACAGTTCGGTTCAGCCGAAGAAGCGATGCGCCGCGCCGACGAATTGACGCATAAAACCTACCGCGAATCGCTGCAAAACAATCAGGATATTATTCGCCAGTCGGTTGAACTGGCGACGGTTCATCTTTCGGTTCCGATTGAACTCGATTTGGATTTGCTAAAACATCACGAACCGAACCGGCAACTGGCTTACGCGCTTTTCCGCGAACTCGAATTTACTTCGCTGACGCGCGAATTCGCCGATTCCGCGCCGCTTTTCGACGGACTCGAAGCGGCGGTTTTGGGAATTTCCGAACGTCGTTACAAAATCGTCAATAATCGCGCCGATCTGGACGCGCTCATTCGCCGTCTTTGGGAAACCGAACATTGGAGCTTTCAGGCTGACGATTCAAATTCCGCCGCCAAAGCCGATTCCTACGCGAAAAAACCGCCGCCCGGCGTGGCGATTGCAATTGGCGCGGGCGCGTCGTTTTACGTTGATCTGGAAAATTTCGCCGAAGGAAAGGAAAGCGCAATCGAGCCGCTGCGCGATATTCTTTCAAACGGGTTTCTCGAAAAAGTGACGCACGATTTTAAGTGTAATCTGGCGGTTTTGCACAAAATCGGCATCGTGCCGGAAGCGGTCGAAGACGACACGATGCTCGCCGCATATCTACTCGATTCGAGCCGTTCGAGCTACAACGTGCCGCTGCTCGCGCTGCAAACTTTGGGGCAGGAAATAAACACGGAAATTCCCGAAAACTGGACGGAAAATCAGTATCGAACCGCCGAACGCGCCGATTTTATCTATCAGCTCGCGCCGATGCTTCGCAAAAAAATCCGGGAAGACCAACTCGAAAAAATTTACACGGAAATCGAACTTCCGCTCGTGCCGCTGCTTTACGAGATGGAAATGGCAGGCTTGAAAGTTGACGTTGGCGCACTCAAAGGTTTTTCCGATTTTGTTTCGACCGAACTGGAAACTTTAAGCGAAAAGATTTTCGCCATTTCCGGGCGCGAATTTAACATCGGTTCGCCGAAACAGGTCGGCGAGATTTTGCAGGAACTGAATATTGCGGGCGGCAAAAAAACGGCGACCGGACAAGTTTCGACGAGTAAGGATATTTTAACCGAACTCGCCGAAAAATATGAAATCGCGCAGCTTATCATTGATTACCGCGAACTCGACAAATTAAAAGCGACCTACGCCGACGCGCTGCCGAAATTGATTGACGATGACGGGCGCATTCACGGAAATTTGAATCAGACCGTCGCCGTGACCGGACGTTTAAGTTCGACCGACCCGAATCTGCAAAATATTCCGATTCGCTCGGAACTCGGTCAGCAAATCCGCCGCGCATTTATTCCCGAAGAAGGTTACAAATTAATTTCCGCCGATTATTCGCAATTGGAGTTACGGCTTTTGGCGCACATCACGCGCGACGAACGAATGCTCGACGCTTTTCAAAACGGCGAAGACATTCACGCGCAAACGGCGGAACTCGTTTTCGGCGCGAAAACGCCCGCCGAACTGAAAATCGCCCGCCGCAACGCCAAAATTACGAATTTCGCCATCGCCTACGCCGTCGAAGCCTACGGACTTTCCCAGCGTGTCGGCATTTCGCGCGTCGAAGCTAAAAAGGTGATCGAAGATTATTACGAAACCTACAAAGGCGTGAAAAAATTTATGGAAGAAACGCCGGAAATCGCCAGAGAACAAGGTTATGTGACCTCGATTTACGGCAGACGGCGTTATTTCCCTTCAATCAACGACCGCAATTTCAATCTTCGCCACCGCGCCGAACGCGAAGCGATCAATATGCCGATTCAGGGAACCGCGAGCGATATTGTCAAAATGGCGATGCTCAAAGTTGACGAAGCCATCCGCCGCGAAAAACTTCAAACACGAATGATTATGCAGGTTCACGACGAATTATTATTTGAATCTCCGGCGGCGGAAGTCGAAAAGGCGACGCAAATTATCAAACAGGCGATGGAAACGGCGGTCGAACTCGACGTTCCTTTGACGGTCGAAATCGGCGCGGGCGAAAACTGGATGACGACCAAATAAATTCGATTTATTTGAAAATAGGAGTTACGCATTTGAAAAATAAATTAACAGGGATAACAAGATTAACCGGGATAAGAACTGATTTTTAATGATTTATTTTACTATTCTCTTTATCCTGTGATCCCTGTCAATTCCGCTTTTTTATGTTCAACTGCGTAACTCAGATGAAGGATTATCGGTTACTCAATCGGAAAGCCGCCGTTTTCTTCGATTGTTTCGTCTATCTTTTGCATCAATTCGATTGTCTGCGACAACGCCGCAACGACTTTTGCGTAATGTTCCAAATCGTCAAAGTTGAGCGTTCTGTTTTTGCGGTCTTTGAGCCATTTTTGCAAAACCTGATAACCGCCGATGTGAAAATTCCACGCCGTTTCGGGAACATTTTCAAAATACTGCGTTTTGTTGATCCAAACCCTTCCGATTTTGGATTTTGGATTTTGGATTTTGGATTCTTCAATAAACTTTACGAACTCGACCGCGTTTGAGCCTTTTTCGGGAAACGTCGTGTCGGTTTCGATGTCGTTTTCCAAAAGATGAAGTTCGACGAGCGATTCGCCGAGACGCGCAAGCTGAAAGAAAAGCAGATAATTTGAAGTCAGCGGCAG
>JALYQJ010000093.1 GCA_030855875.1 Acidobacteriota bacterium | reverse complement strand
CGCCGATTTCTTTAGCGACGTGAGCGCGTAATTCATTTTTCAAATCTTCATTTCCCGTACGTTTGCCTTCCAAAGTAACGAATGCGGCGATTGCCTGACCTTTTAACTCGTCGGGTTTGCCGACTACCGCCGCTTCCGCGACCGCTTCGTGCGAAACTAACGCCGATTCGATTTCCGCCGTGCCGAGCCGATGACCGCTGACGTTTATCACGTCATCAACTCTGCCCATAATCCAGAAATAACCGCGTTCGTCGCGCCGCGCACCGTCGCCCGCGAAATAAACGCCGGGAATTTCCGACCAGTAAGTTTTTTTGTAGCGTTCGTCGTCTCCCCAAATCGTCCGCAGCATCGAAGGAAAAGGTTTGGTCACGACTAAATAACCGCCCTCGTTGGCGGGAACGCTTTTTCCGGCTTTCGTCTGAATGTCCATCAAAATTCCCGGAAACGGGCGCGTCGCCGTTCCCGGCACGGTCGGCGTTGCGCCCGGCAGCGGCGAAATCATAATCGCGCCGGTTTCGGTTTGCCACCACGTATCTACAATTGGACATTTTCCTTTGCCGATAATCGTGTGATACCACATCCACGCTTCGGGATTTATCGGTTCCCCGACCGTTCCCAAAAGTCTTAATGAAGATAAATCGTGCTTTAACGGATATTGCTCGCCCCATTTGATAAAAGCGCGAATCGCCGTCGGCGCGGTGTAGAGAATATTGATTTTATGACGTTCGACAAGTTTCCAGAATCTGTCCGGTTCGGGATGATTCGGCGCGCCTTCATACATAAAAACGGTTGCCCCGTTCGCCATCGGACCATAGACGACGTAGGAATGTCCCGTTACCCAGCCGATGTCGGCGGTACACCAATATGTGTCTTCGTCCCGCAAATCGAAAATCCATTTTGATGTGATATAAGTCTGCGTCAAATAACCGCCCGTCGTGTGCAGAATGCCTTTCGGTTTGCCGGTCGTCCCTGACGTATAAAGAATAAAAAGCGGGTGTTCGGAATCCAATTCTTCCGCCGGACAGTCGTCATTGACCGTTTCCATCAATTCGTGCCACCAATAATCGCGCCCGATTTTCATATTGACTTTCGAGCTGGTGCGTTTAAAAACAATGACGTTTTCCACGCCCGGACATTCGGCGACGGCTTTATCAACAACTTCTTTAAGTTTGATCTCCGCGCCGCGCCGGTAGCCGCCGTCAGCCGTCACAATCAATTTACAATTGCAGTCATTTACGCGGTCACGAATCGCGTCCGCCGAAAAGCCGCCGAAAATTACCGTGTGTGTCGCGCCGATTCGCGCACAGGCGAGCATTGCAATCGCCAATTCCGGCACGAGCGGCATATAAAGCGCAACTCTGTCGCCGGTTTTCACGCCGGATTTTTTCATCACATTGGCGAATTTACAAACTTCTCCGTGAAGCTGCTGATATGTTAAAGTGCGCGTTTCGCCCGGTTCGCCTTCCCAGATAATTGCCGCTTTGTTTTTGCGGTAAGTTTCCAGATGCCGGTCAAGACAATTATATGAAGCGTTGATTTTGCCGCCGACAAACCATTCGGCGTGCGGCTCATTCCATTTTAAAATCGTGTCCCATTTTTTAAACCAATGCAGATTTTCAGCGACGCTCGCCCAAAATTCTTCCGGGTCTTCGGCTGCCTTTGCGTAAATTTGTTCGTATTCTTCAAAACTTTTGATATGCGCGTTGGCGGCAAAATCCGGCGGCGGCGGGAAGATTCTCGTTTCCTGCAAAGTTGATTCGATAGCGATAGTTGATGTTTCAGACATTTATTTTTCTCCAAACTAAAACGATTTTATCCGCTGATGAAGGCAGATAAAAACTGAGATTCAACATTTTAAATTTCAGATTTCAAATCTCGAATCATAAAAATTTGTGTTCACGGGAAACGAAGCGTTCATTTGTGAAGTGTCCTATTTGTTTGCGCCGCTCCGACTTCTTCCCAGATTTTAACATCGTGCGATTCGCGCAGGAAAATCGAGCCGACGACGAAGGTAATCGAAGCGATAATCATCGGGTAATAAAGTCCGGCGTAGATATTTCCCGTCGAAGCGATCACCGACAGTCCGATGAGCGGCAGCAGTCCGCCGAAAATGCCGTTGCCGATGTGATACGGCAGCGATAAAGCCGTATATCTTATCTTGGCGGGAAACGCCTCGACCAGATAAGCGGCAATCGGACCGTAAACCATCGTTACCCAAACAACTTGAATAAAGATGAGCAGAATCAACAGCCAAACCGTGCGGTTGGATATTAAATCGCCGAAGCTCGTGTAGGGCAAAACCTTCGGCGCGTCAATCAATGCGCCGTTCGCGTCCATTGATTTCGGGATTAGTTTGATTGCGCCGGTAACTTTGTTGGCTTCCGAAGTCGCCGTCACGACGTTTGAACCGGCGACCGACTGCATCGCTTTGTAAATCGGAATATATGTAATAACGGCAAGCAGCAAGCCCGCCATAATAATCCATTTGCGCCCGATTCTGTCCGACAACGCGCCGAAGACGACGAACAAAGGCATTCCCAAAAGCAGCGCGATGGCGACGATATAGTTTGCCGAAGTTTGATCTATATTCAAAATTGACTGCATATAGAAGAGCGCGTAAAACTGTCCTGTATACCAGACTACGCCCTGACCGGCGGTTGCGCCGAACAGCGAAATTAAAACGATTTTCAAATTCGACCATTTCGTAAAGGCTTCGACGAGCGGACTCGCCGAAGTCATTCCCGCGCTTTTAACGTGCTGGAAAATCGGCGATTCCTTCATTCGCAGACGAATATAAAGCGAAACGGCGACGAGAAAAATTGAAATCAAAAACGGAATGCGCCAACCGGCGATGCCGCTTTCGGCTGTGCCGGCGAATTGGGCGGGACTCATCGTGTTCTGCACGGCGAGAATAACCGCGAGCGACAAAAACAAACCCAAAGTCGCCGTAATTTGAATAAACGAAGTGTAAAAACCGCGCCGGTTGTCGGGAACGTGTTCGGCGACATAAACCGCCGCGCCGCCGTATTCGCCGCCGAGCGCAAGACCTTGCAGAACGCGAATCAGAAGAAGAATAATCGGCGCGGCGATGCCGATTCCGAAGTTATCCTCTAAATATCCGTATGTCGGCAGAAAACCGATAATCGCCGTCGCGCCGCCCATAATCAAAAGCGTGACGAGAAACGCATATTTGCGCCCGACAATATCGCCGATGCGCCCGAAAAACAACGCGCCGAACGGACGCACGACAAATCCGACGGCGAACGTCGCCAGATATGCAATCAAAGCGAAGGTGTCATTGCCCGGCGGATAAAAAAGCGGCGAGATAATTGGCGCAAGCGAACCGAAAATATAAAAATCATACCATTCGATCATCGTCCCGACTGACGATGCCCCGATTACCTGCCAGATTTTACCTGTCGAAATATGGTCTTCGTAAATTCCGCCTAAATCCCTCTCTGCTGCCATTTTGGATTTTCTCCTTGAAAATAATTTGTAGATTTTGTCAGCCCGGAGCGCGAGACATTTTCCGTTTGCCGGTCAAGCGCGACCGAGTGAAAAGTAACAATTCGGTTGTCGCTTTCACAAACTAAAAGCAAGGTTTAATATATATTATCAAAGGAAAAAGTGGTGACTATGACTTTAAATTTTATTGATATTCTGCTTGTTTTAATTGTGCTGTTGAGCGTTTGGAGCGGTTGGCGGCGCGGTTTTATTTTGGGCTTTTTGGATTTAATCCGCTGGATTACGAGTTTTCTGGCGGCTTTATATTTTTATCAGCCGGTCGCCGGATGGCTCGGATTGTTTACAAATTGGTCTAACATCTGGAATTATCCGCTGGCATTTCTTTTAATTCTCATCGTCGTCGGCTTAATCGTTCAGATGCTCGGCAGTGCGCTTCTCAGACGTATTCCAAAAGACGTTCACGACCGCCGCGTCAACCGATTTCTCGGTATTCTGCCCGGATTCGCCAATGGTTTGATAACGGCGGCGATAATTTCGGCTTTGCTTTTCGCCGTGCCTTTTTCCGAAGTCATCAGCGAAAATGTCCGCGAAAGCCGGATCGCCAATCGTCTTGCCGTCTACACCGAAGAAATCGAAATGGCACTTTCGCCGATTTTCGACAAAGCCGTCGAACAGACATTAAACCGAATCACCATCAAGCCCGAATCGAACGAGCGCGTCGAGCTGCCGTTTAAGGTCAGCGATTATCGCCCGCGCCCGGAACTCGAAGCCGAAATGCTGAACCTCATCAACCGCGAACGCGCTGCAAATAATCTCGAACCGCTCGAAGCCGACCCGGAATTATTGGAAGTCGCCCGCCGCCATTCCGCCGATATGTTTACCCGCGGTTATTTTTCGCATAACACGCCGGAAAACAAAACTCCGTTTGACCGCATTCGTGACTCAAACGTCAGTTTCAGAACCGCCGGCGAAAATCTCGCACTTGCGCCGACCTTGCCAATCGCCCACACCGGATTGATGAATTCGCCGGGACATCGGGCGAACATTCTACAACCGAATTTCGGTCGCGTCGGCATCGGAGTTTTAGACGGCGGCAGACGCGGACTGATGATTACGCAAAA
>JALYQJ010000087.1 GCA_030855875.1 Acidobacteriota bacterium | reverse complement strand
CAGGTGATTACGAAACTCAACCGCACGGCTTTGATTACGGGCGAAGAATCTCTGATTCTGCCGTGTCTCGGACGTTCGGAAAAAGATTTGCAGAAAAATGGCGAGCAGTTTGTTTCCTGCGAAAATTCGATGGGCGTGGTTCAGCAATCGAAGGGAATTTTAGAGCCGACATCCAAACATTTGCGAAGCGAATCGTGGATTATCGCGCAGATCGCAAAAGCGGTTTTGGGCGCGAAATCAACAATTGATTGGGACGCGATTGTCGCCGATTACGACAATATTCGTGAGAAAATCGAGCGCACGATTCCGGGTTTTGAAAATTACAACGAGCGCGTTCGGCAAGGCGGCGGTTTCTATTTGCCGAATCTGCCGCGCGAAGGCGTGTTTCCGACGGCGACGAATAAAGCTAATTTCACGATTCACGAATTGCCGATTCATATTTTCGCGCCCGGCGAATTGATTATGATGACGATTCGGACGCACGACCAATTTAACACGACGATTTACGGACTCGATGACCGTTATCGCGGCATTCACAACGAGCGGCGCGTGATTTTGATGAACCCGGAAGATATGCGCGAGCAGGGTTTTAAAGCCGGACAAATCGTTGATTTGACCAGTCATTTCGATGACGGCGAACGACGCGCCAAACATTTTATCGTCGTTCCGTATGACATTCCGAAAGGCTGCACGGCGACTTATTTTCCCGAAACGAATATTTTAGTTCCAATCGGCTCGACCGCCGACCGCAGCAACACGCCGGTTTCCAAATTCGTCCGCATCACCGTCGCAAAACACCAATCGAAAACGGGCGAGCCGCAAATCGCCGGTGTATTCGATTATGATTACGTTGACGGCAACGCTCAAAAAAAGTTTGATTAATAAATGTTTGACGGTTACATTTTGGTCGGCGGTAAATCGAGCCGGATGAAAACGGGCAAGTTCGCTCTCTCTTTGGGCGGTTTCACTTTTGCCGAACGCGCTTTATTTGCATTGCGTAAAATCGCCGACCGTCGCGTTTTTTTCGTCGTCGGCGCAAATCAAACGAAGGACACAACCGAACTTTTACCGCCGGACATTCCGCAAATTACGGACGTTTATCCGAATAAAGCCGCGATTGGCGGAATTTACACGGCTCTGGCTCATTCCGCAAGCGAATGGACAGCAATTTTAGCCTGTGATTACCCGTTTGTGACCGGAGAATTATTTGTTCGTCTGACGGAAGCAGCCGATTCGGTTGACGACGATGTTGCGGCGATTGTGCCGGTTCAACCCGACGGGCGAATTCAGCCCTTATGCGCCGTTTACCGGACAGAATTTTGTCTGAAGGCGGCGACAATATTGATGGAAAGCGATGAAATTCCTCCGGCGCGGCGACTGGCGGAAAACGTCAAAACTGGATTTGTTCAATTTAACGAATTAGCCGATTTACGCCGCGCGGAGTTTTTTTTTACAAATGTTAATACGCCGGAAGAATACCTCGAAGCGCAAAATATTTTCCGGCGTGTGACGGATGAGCAAAGGTAGTCGGGTATTTTCACATCAAAATTGGATAAGAAATAACAGGGAAAAGAAAAAATGTGATAACAAAATCGCTGTTTCGCCCTCACGTCCATTGAATTGTTCGATGCGGTGTTATTTCTCAATAGTTCTTCCGCCTCAAAGGACGTTTGTATGGCACTAACTTATCCTTTACGATTTTGTATCGAAAAGTTGTCGTGAATTCCGGCGACGGGCGATTGCCTTCTGTTCCGTGTGTGACATAAAGAACGCCGTTTTTAATCTTCAATGGATCTTCTAGAGATTCCTGTAAATCCATACCGCTGTCTTCTTCAATACGATCTTGTTTAAGAATACCGATCAACTTGGTTTTTCCGGCAACGCATCCGAAAATGTAATAATCGGTTAAGTGGAAACTGCTATTAGTATGGCGGTAAACGGCGGAAACGGCGGCTTCTTCTTTTCCGTCTCCGGCTAAATCTCCAAAAGCAATGTCAACAATTCTAAAATACAAAAATGAATCGTTTGTCAGAACATTTTTGTCTTCGTAAAGTCCGTTAGAAACGCGCAACCACTTTGTTTTATTTTGCGTAAAAACAAGTGATTTAAGCGGATAGATACGATTTTTAAGGCTTGCGCTTCGCACATTACGACATTGCGGATATGCGACAAAGGTTGTAGAAATCAACAAAACCAAAATAAATAAACTGTATTTAACTTTCGACATCATAAAATTTACAAGAAAGCATCGAACTTTATATTCTACCTAATCTTGGTTTTCTTAAAGAAATTTTTGTAAGTCTTTATTTGTTAATAGTCAAGTTAAAACTTGATTTTATAGAGGCTTCTTTTTTCATTTCGGCTCATTTTACTCGATTGTAAGAAAGCGGATTATTTAAAGTGCATTATCAGTTCTTCTTCAAACAAATTACCCGAATAATTTTCCCTGATTTCGATTACGCCGATTTCGGAAATCGAATCGAGCAGACTTTCGACGTTTACCGTAAAAAAATCTTCCGCCGCTTTGTTTTTGGACAGTTCGGCGAAAATCGAGTCGTAAGCCTCTGCTTTTCGATTGAGATTGACGACGGTCAAAGCGGTCAGCGGCGTTTTGTAATCTGCAATTTCGACGGGATTTTTCCGCGATGTAATCTTTCGTAAAAATTCTTCATCGTTTGTCAGAATCAACACTTTGCCGCGCATTGCGTAGCAAACTTCGATTCCGGTTGCGGGAAGTTTCAGAACGCGCCGCGACGAATCGGTTTCGATTTTCGATTCCCAATTTAATTTCGCGTCCGGCGCGGAAATCATCGTTTGTCCGGCGAAACGGCGGGAGATTTCCGCTTCAAACGTCTGCCGGTCAAACTTGTCGGGCGCGGCTAAATCAAAAATGGCGGCGCGATTAAATTCGACAAACAGCGGCGCGGGCAAAACTTTTGGTTCGGTAAAAGTTAAAATTCGGCGCGGTGCGGGTAATTGCAAAAGACCTGAAAAATTTGTTTCAGTCGCGCGGCTTTCGATTGTTTCCGCTTCATTGTTTTCGGTAATTATTTCATCAAATTTTCCGCTCAAATTATCATAATCATCGCCCGAATAATCGTCGTAACCATCAAATGACGAATAAGAAACTCGATGATTTTCCGTCTGCGTTTCGGCATCTTTTTCCCGCGAAAAAATCGTATTTTCAAAGGCTTCAGCAATCGCCGCCGGATTTGCCGAACGCAAACGATAAAACGGAATGTTTTCCGTCGTAAACGACAGCAGTTCGGCAGCTTGCGCGTTATTGAACGCGGGAATTACGACTTTTTTATTGAGCAAAAATTTGCGCCGTTCGATAATTTTCTTTTCCTGAATTTCAAAATCGAAAATTCCGGCGCGAATGTTTTCGAGTTCGCGGGCTTCCGACATCAGCCAGTAACGCTTGAAATAATAATCGTCGTTCAAAGCCGCTTGATTGACCCAGACGGCGGCAGCATGCGGCTCGATTTTACCGCTCAATTCGGCAAACGCCGGTTCGTCGCTCAGACGATTTTTGCCTTGTCCGCCTTTGATATTATTCAAGGTTTGCGCCAGCAGTTTTTCGCTCGTCGCTAAAATGAAACGCTCGCCGACATTGGCGAAAATCAATTCCTGCCGTTGCCGTCCGCGGTCGGCTTCAACTTTGGCGCGGTAAACAGTCGTGCCGTCGCCGAGCGTTTCTTCCGCGAATTTCTCTCGATTAAGAAAAAATTTCGTCGCCGCGAAAACTTCATCGGAAACCGGCGCGATAAAAACGAATTCGAGCTTGCCGATGTCGTAAACGGCGATTGCCGCGCGGGTTTCGGTCAAACTTACTGCCGTTTCCAAATCAATCGAAAAACCGCCCGCATGGTTAAATTCCGCCCAGCGACTCGCCAGTTTGCGACCGAGATGCCGATTTTTGAAATCCTTGAAATTTTCGCTCGCCAGATACTTATCCTTAAATTTCGATTCGTTCCAAAGTTTTATTAGCGCGGGTAAATCGTTGATTTGCGCGTAGACGAGCGCACCGCGCGGAAAATCTTCGGCGGGCGCGAACAATTCGTTTTTAATTTGCGAAACCGCGATGAGCGCGGCAGCGACAATCGCAAAAACGGCAATCGGGATTTTGATTTTCATAGCTTTCTCGTATTTTCCGAATTAACCGTAAAATCGGTAATCCGGTGGTTTTTCTTGTTTAGAGCGTTTTGCAAATCCGCAATTCTTTCCGAGTTTCCGCCGCTCGTTTGAGCTTTTTCGTATACGATTGCCTTTTGAAAATCGCCGATTTTTTCTGCTGCGACCGAAAGCGTTTGCAGCAACTCGTCGGATTTTGCAGTCTTGTCGGTTTCGGCGATTCTCAGCGCGGCGTAAAAGCTGCCGGATGAAGCGTAAATTTCAGCGAGTTTTTGACGAACGGGAATTTCCTCGTCTTTGTCGGCGATGAGCGAATTGATAAAAAACTCCGCCGCGTCGTTTTGTCCATTATTGGCAGCGAAAATTCCCTGATAAAATTGCCACAAAGCATCGAAATTCACATTCGGTAGTTCCACGTTCGCGCCCGTTTCGCGCAGTAAAATTATTCGCGCCCGCCAGCGTATTGAGCGCGGCGTATTGCGGTCGTGGACAATCTCCGTTAAAAGATTCACCGCCTCGTTTTTCTCGTTTTCAGCGAGCAGAATTTCGGCGAGTTTGATTTTATTGTTTGAATCAAACGGATTTCCTTCCGCGATTTGACGGCGAAAATCAATTGCCGAATCGTTTTTCCCGAATTCGACGGCGATTTCAGCGGCTCGATGAAAAATATCCGTTTCAATCGAAGCGATTTCCGTTTCGGATGTTTTCGCCGCATCCGCGTTTCGCGCTTTGACAACATCAAGCGCGGCGATTTCCGCAAAAGCAATTTCTTTTTTCGTTTCATCTCCCGTGTCAATCATCAATTGCAAAACGCGAAGAGCCTTTTCCGCATCGCCTTTTTGAAATAACGTCCGTGCGAGTCCGACGAAATTTGCCGCGCCGAATTGTCCGAGCGCGAGATTGCGCGAGAAAAACGATTCCGAAATTTTTCGTGCGTCCGTATCATTTTTTTCTTCATTCAAAATCCGCCGAACGTCATTGAAACGCTCCACATTCGGTGGTTTTATCTCTGCCGCCGAATCGGAATTTGTAATGCCGACGAATCGTTCGGCTTGCTGCGCGTCGAATTTCCCGCCGCGAATTTGCAATCTCAATCGGGCAAGCCGCAGATGCGCCGGACGCGCGTAACGCCGGTTTAATTCCTTTTCGATTTCCGCGATTAGCTGCCCGGCTTGTTCATTTTCGCGCTGTTTTAAGAGCAGTTCGAGATATTTTTTCCGCCATTCGTAACGCTTGCTTTGCGGTTCTTCGATTTGATAATCATTTTCCTGATCGTAAACCGATTCGGCATCGAAATTCGTCCAAGTTCTCTGCCGGACTGACGTGAAATTGTAATCGTAATCGTTCAAATCGTCGCTGCGATTGATGAGCAGTTCGTAAAATTGCGGCTCTTCATTTTCGGAAATCAGGTTTTCATTCAAAAGCATTGCAGCAAGCGAAAGGTCGGTCGGACGTTTGGCTAAAATTTGCAGAAAATAGTTCGACTTTTTCACTTCTTGTTCCGCTTCTTCATCAAAAGATTCGACAATTTCACGAATCAGATTTTGGAATTCCGCTGAAGTTTCAGCATCGCTGTTACGCAAAAATCCGATGATAATCGGCGGCAGATTTTCACGCGCTTTCGACGCTAAACCGTATTTACGCAAAGTCTGAAAATAAACCAAACCGCTTCCGACCGCTCCATCTTCCAGAACTTTCGCCCGCGCTTCCGCCGCTTCATTTGTTCTGCCGCTTTTCTCGTAAGCCGCGCTCAAACTCGCCCGCGCCGCTTTGTCGTCCGGGTAGATTTCAAGCGCGATTCGATAATGCCGGATCGCCGCTTCCGCATCGTTTCTTTCGAGATAAAACGCGCCGAGTTTAGTCTGCTCAGCGGCATTTCGCGGCAGGTTTTCCGTCATCGCCGTCAAATATTTACCGGCTTCCGCGCCCGTTCGGTCTTTCGTTTTCTCGCCGAGCCATTCGCCGTATTCGCGCGTCAAACGAAACCAATCGTCGTTTATCAAAAAACTCTTTTTGTCGGGCGTTTGTTTGACCATTTCGCCGATTGTTTCAAATTGGAGCGCGTCGCAAAAATAACACTCCGCATTTTCATCAAATTCTTTGAGCGCAAGACTTGTTTCGGCATTGCGCGAAACTTTCCACGCTTTTGCGAAACCCGAGTTTTCAATCGCCGAATGAGTTAATTCGCGCTCGCCTTTGCCGAGCAAAAAATTGATTAACTGCAATTGATAAACTGAAGATTTTTCGGCGACGGATTTTAATTCGTCACGGTTCCGTCGATAAAGAATTTCCAAATAACGCGCGACGTTTTCGTTGTTTGCCGCCGCCGTTTTGCCGCTTTTCCAATAAATCGCCCGCAGCGCTTCGATTTCTTTTTCTTCGTTTCCAATCAGCCGCGCCGTTTCCGCTTTGAGCGGCAAATCGTCGCTTCCATATTTCTCTAAAACATCGAAAATTTTCCGATATGCGCCGCGCTCGTTGTAAAAGTTAATCAGATTACGCAGATATATTTGTTTGTCGGTCGCAAAATTCGTTTCGTCTAATTTCTTGAGCAGAATTTTCTCTTCCAAATCGCCGAAACCGGCGCGACGACTGACATCCTGAATGAGCGCGACGCTTTGGTGTTTGTCCGATGCAAACGAAGTTTCGGAAATTCGTTTTTGCAAATCTTCGTGCAAAGCGGCGAGTTCGTCGTCAGTTCCAATTGTTTTGGCAATTGTCCCGATTGATTCGGTCAACGCTCCGTCAAGCGTCGAAATCCGTTTTCGCGCTTCGCCAGCGTCGGTCGAATCGTCTTCATCGGCAATCTCGATGAGCTTTTCGCGCAATTGCCAGAGTCTTTCGTTAATTTGATCGAGCGGTTCTTCTTCACGAACAAATTGAACGTAAGCGGAAATGTCAGCCGCTTTCAATTCTCCGCGCACCGGATTTTCGAGCAAATTTGCGAACGCTTCACGATAAATGGCGCGTGCGCTTTCCTTTTCCGTATTTGCCAGATTTCGCGCTTCGGCAAATCGGTCAACGGCGATTTTCCTTTCTTCTTCAATTGGCAATTTCGCTTTTTCCGCTTCGATTTCCGCCGTTCTTCCCGCCTTTTTCAGAATTTCGATTTTCTGTTTGACGTATTCCGGCGCGTCATTTGTGAGTTCTAAAACCGTGTCGAGATTTTT
>JALYQJ010000076.1 GCA_030855875.1 Acidobacteriota bacterium | reverse complement strand
TTGACTAGTTCTTTTGTTCCGGTGTTTGTCACGGCGGAAATTTGTAAAAACGGCTTGCCGTCTTTTTCCGCCAGTTCGCGCAGATTTTCCAGTCGCTCAGGCTGGTCGAGCGCGTCAATTTTCGTCGACACGACGATCTGCGGACGCTTCGCCATATCAGCGTTATAATTCGCCAGTTCGCGGTTAATAATCTCGTAATCTTCGTTGGAATCGCGCCCGGAAATTGAAGAAACGTCAACTAGATGAAGTATCAATTTCGTGCGTTCGACGTGGCGTAAAAATCGGTCGCCGAGACCCGCGCCTTCCGACGCGCCTTCGATCAAACCGGGAATATCGGCGACGACGAAGGTTTTGAAATCGCCCAGATCAACCACGCCGAGATTCGGCTCTAAAGTCGTAAACGGATAATCGGCGATTTTCGGTTTAGCAGCGGAAATCACCGAGATCAAAGTTGATTTTCCGGCGTTCGGAAAACCGACCAAACCGACATCGGCGATTAATTTTAATTCGAGCTGCAATTCTTTTTCTTCGCCCGGTCTGCCCGTGTAATGAAATTTCGGAGCGCGGCGCGTAGGCGTGGCAAAGTGCTGATTTCCCCAGCCGCCTTTGCCGCCTTTTGCCGCCCGAAATCGCTGTCCGGCTTCGGTAAAATCGAAAACCAGATCGCCCGATTCGGAATCAAAAATTTGCGTCCCGACCGGAACCTGCACAATTGCGTCTTCGCTGTCTTTGCCGTGCCGGTTTGAGCCTTCGCCGTGTTTCCCGCGAGCGGCTTTGTGTTCCGGGTTGTAGCGCAAATGAAGAAGCGTGTTCAAACCTTCGCTTGCAATGATCCAAACGTCGCCGCCTTTGCCGCCGTCGCCGCCTGACGGTCCGCCGCGCGGCACGAATTTTTCGCGCCGAAACGCCGTCACGCCGTCGCCGCCGTCGCCGGCTTTTACTTTAATTTTTGCACGGTCAATAAACATTTATAATTTTAGATTTTGGATTTTGGGTTTCGGATTGTCAAACAAAAAGAAAAACGCGCACGCCCGTTTTCAAGCGTGTGCGTTTCTTGATGATTCTAAAGTAAATTTACGCCGCTTGCGGTTGAGCCACGGCGATTTCTGCCGCGCCTTCCGCGTAAACGCTGATAAATTTGCCTTTTTGACCTTTGTTTTCAAATTTGACGAAACCTTCTATCAGCGCGAAAAGCGTGTCGTCTTTACCGATTCCGACGTTTTTGCCCGGTTTCCATTTCGTGCCGCGCTGACGCGCCAGAATGTTTCCGCCGAGAACGTGTTCGCCGCCGAATTTCTTTAATCCCAACCTTTGCGCGTGTGAATCGCGCCCGTTTCTCGATGAACCTACACCTTTCTTATGTGCCATATCTTGATTTTGGATTTTGGATTTTGGATTTTGGATTTAGAAAACTAAAGCCGAAGATCAAAGACCAAAAGCCGTCTTCCTCCGATTAAATCGTGTCAATTTTAATTTCCGTATAACCTTGGCGATGACCTTGTTTACGTTTATATTGTTTGCGGCGTTTTTTCTTAAAAACGATAACTTTGTCGCCGCGTCCGTGTCCGATGACGGTGGCGTTGATAAGCGCACCGCCGCCGAATTTAGCGTCTTTGCCTTCGCCTGAAACCAAAGTTTCAATTTCGAGCGTGTCGCCTTCTTTTTTGTCAATTGTCGGGACGCGCAAGGTTTGACCTTCTTCGACCGCGAATTGCTTTCCGCCTGTTCTGATAATTGCGTAACTCATTTTCTTGATATACTCCTTCGTCATCGGCGATAAATTCGCCTCTTAGCCGAAAAGACAAGATTATACCGAACCAAACCGGAAAGGTCAATTTGGCTGAAAAGTTTTCGGTCGGAAACGGAAATTATACGATGTCGGGATTGATGACAACGGCGATAAAAGGCAGATTTCGGTAACGTCCCGCCGCGTCCAAACCGTAACCGACGACGAATTTATTCGGGATTTGAAAGCCGCAGTAATCAATTTTCAATTCTTTTTTGATACGCGGTTCGGGTTTATCAAGAAGCGTCGCAATCTTTATCGAAGCGGCTCCGCGCGAACCTAAAATTTCCATCAAACGAAACAAAGTCAATCCGGTGTCCACGATGTCTTCGCAGATAATCACGGCTTTTCCGCGAATCGGATTGGTCAAATCCTTTAAGATTTCTACGTCGCCGGTCGAAACGGTTCCGTCTTTATAGCTTGAAACCGCCATAAAATCTATTGTTAAATTTAAATCAATTGCGCGAATCAAATCAGCCAGAAAAACGACCGAGCCTTTCAGAACGCCGACGACGACCAGTTCTTGACCGGCGTAATCGCGGGCGATTTCTGCGCCGAGTTCGGCGACGCGGGTTTTTATTTGTTCTTCGGAATACAGAATCTCCAGATTCGGATTATTAAATTCAGCCATAAATTTGATTGAAATGCTTTTTGGAAATACTATTTGAGCAGAGCGTAAAGGTCAAATTTGATAAAATGATTTAACCTTATTAAACTTAAAAATATGGCTGAAGAAAAAGAAACGCGCGAACGTGTGCGCGAACTCGTCCGGCAGGTTCTGGCAAATGTTCCGGTCGAAAATGAAGATGCGAACGAAAAACCGGCGGAGAAGTTTCCGCAGCACATTGTCGTCAATTCTTTGCAGGATAAAATCCGCAGGGAATTCGACCGCGACGAATCGGCGAAAAGTTTGATTACCGAAGACGATTTGCGCGGACTCGACGCGGGCGCGAAAATTCGCGTCGCCGAAAACGCGAAATTTACGCCGCTCGCGCAGGACATCGTGCGGGAAAAGCAATTTGAAATCGTTCGCAAACAATCACGGCGAGGTTCGCTAAAGGTCAAATCCGTCGCCGTCGGTGCCGACCACGGCGGTTTTCCGTTCAAAGAACAATTAAAAGATTTTCTCAACGAATTGGGTTTGCAGGTGCGCGATTTCGGCACGAATTCGACTGATGCGGTTGATTATCCCGATTACGCGCACGCCGTCGCCGTCGCCGTCGCCGACAAAGCGGTTGACGCGGGAATCATCATTGACGGCGCGGGAATCGGTTCGGCAATGACGGCAAACAAAGTTCCGGGAGTTCGCGCGGCGGCTTGTTATAACGCGGCTCTGGCGAAAAATTCGCGTGAGCATAACGGCGCAAATGTTTTAACTTTGGGCAGCGGGCAGAATAATTTCAGCGAGATAAAAGAAATCGTTGAAGCATTTCTGTCAAACGATTTGACCGAAGACCGTCATAAAAAGCGCGTTGGAAAAATTGACGCAATTGAGCGACAATACAGGTTTTGATTCTGAGAGGAGAGAAATGTCTAATTTGACAAACGGAAATTAC
>JALYQJ010000070.1 GCA_030855875.1 Acidobacteriota bacterium | reverse complement strand
GCAAGCGGCATTATCAGCCGACGGACGAAGAAATTACGGAATCGGGATTGAAACTGGACATTCGCCGCGAGCAGGAATTTTATATGAGCGTCGGTTGCGATGCCTGCAATCATACGGGTTATCGCGGTAGAACGGCGATTCACGAACTGCTCGATATGTCGGATAAAATCCGCGAAATGATCATCGAACGCCGTCCGGGTTCGGAAATTCGCCGCGAAGCCGAGAAAGAAGGATTGTCGAGTCTGCGTATTTCCGCGCTCAAAAAAGTTTACAACGGTCAGACGACGCTCCACGAAATAAATCGCGTCACTTTTGTCGAAGAACTTAAATAAAACGTCGGAGCGCGAAAGATACTTTTCGCGCTCCGACGAAAAAGTTGAAGAAATCATAAAATTATTGCAAAATTAAAATGGTTTCATTCTTATTCTCCCAATAAACTTTTGAAACTTTGCGGCAGCGGTCGCGTGTGAAATTTGCAGATACAAACTTTTGCAGCTTTTAGAAATCCAATTCAGTTCAAAACTTATGAATATTTCAGCCCAAAAATCAGTTTACATTCGTTTTTCAATTTCTCTGTTGTTAGTAATTTCGATGCTTTCGCCAATTGCGGTTCTGGCGGGAGACGGCAAAAAATTCTTTAAAGAAGGAATGAAAGCCGAAGTCGCCGAGCAATGGGACAAAGCGGTCGAGCAGTTTGCTCTGGCGGTTGCCGATAACCCGAAAAATCCCGAATACCGTCTTCACTATCAGCGCGCAATTTTCAACGCCTCGCAAATGTATATGAAAAAGGGCAACGCGCTGGCGAATGAAAAGGATTACGAAGGCGCGTATCTTGCTTATCGAAAGGCTTACGCCTACGATCCGGTCAATGAACTCGCCAAAGCGATGATGGAAAAAATGGTGCGTTTGCAGAAAGGTTTGAACGGTGACGAAACCGAAGAGAAAAAAGATGCGAACGGCGATGTCAAACTCGTCAAAACCGGCTTTAACTCGAACGCTCCGCAAGATGTTCAAGTTCCGCAGAGACTGGAAAAACTGCGAAACGTGCCGTTTCCGAGCGGCGTTGATTTACAGTTTATAATTAAGGAACTGGCGACGGAATTGGATTTAAATGTACTTTTCGATGCACAGTCGCCGGTATTTTCACGCAACGACAAGAAAGTCAAGATTGATCTGAAAAACGTCACCGCCGCCAAAGCTCTGGATTATATCTTTTTGCAGGAAGGTTTGTTTTTTCAAAAAGTCGGACCGCGCACGATTTTAGTTGCCGAATCAAATCGCCGCCAACAATTTCAGCAGCTTGTTTTGCGAACTTTTTATTTAGCGAACGCCGATCCGAAAGACGTTCAGAAAGTTTTGCAGGGCGCGATTCCGGCACAGCCCGGCAGAACGCCGACCATTTCGATTGTTGACGAAGACACGAACAGCATCACAATCCGCGACACGCAGGAAAACATTCGTCTGATGGGCAGATTGATTTCTTCATTGGATAAAGACCGCGCCGAAGTCGTGATGGATGTGGCGATTTATGAAGTTTCCAAATCGGATTTGTTAAGACTCGGCAATCAGATCGGGACCGAAGCATCTCTCACAAATTTAGGCGGAACAACCCCGACTGCCTTGGGAAATAATGAATTCAGATCGCCCGGTGCGGTTGCCGGCAGTCTTATTTCGAGGGCTTTTGGAATCGGTCTTATACTTCCGGCGGTAAATCTGGTCGCGTTTCAAAGTAAAGGCAACACGAAATTGCTCGCTTCAACGCAAATTCACGCCTTTAATAACGAAGATTCATCGGCGCGAATCGGTCAGCGCGTTCCGGTGCAAACCGCGCAGCTTCTCGGTTACGGTAATCAAAGCGGGCAAAATCAAGGAAATCTTAATAATAGTCAGGCGGCTTCGGTTTATAACTATGAGCAGGTCGGTTTGACTTTGAAGTTTAAGCCGATTGTCTTTCCGAATCAGGATGTTCAGGTGGCGATGGAAATCGAATCGAAAGATGTCGTCGCCGGCGGAGCTAATCCGACTTTTTCCGAGCGCACGATCAAAGGCACGGCGCGTATTCAAAATAATAAAACGCTTCTGCTGGCGAGCGTCGCGCAGGATGTGCAGAGCGATGGACGACAGGGTTTGCCGCTGCTCGGACTGATTCCGATTCTCGGCAGACTTTTTAGTGCGCCGACGAAAGATAATCGTCAAGTTGATATTGTTATTGCCGTCACGCCGCGCGTTATTCGCGCTCCGACAATTCTGCCGGAAGATGAAGTTGAGCGTCAGACCGGAAGTTTGGCAGTACCGACGAGCGGTTCACTCGAAGCGATGGTTATTCAGGAAGAACGCGAAGAACTGCTCGCCGCCGCACGTCGTCTGCCGACTACGGCGCAAGTTCAGTTGCCCGACCAAAAGGTCGAAGAAGCACCGACATATACAAAATCAAATTCGGCAGCGACCGTTTCGCAAACGACAACCGGCGCAGCCGAAAACCAAACGAACGCGGAAACGCAAACAACAAATTCTTCAACGCCGACGACTGCGTTGCCTTTGTCGAGTCTCCGCCCGATTGATACCGGCGCGAGAACTTTGCAAATTAATCAAACATCCGACAACGCACAGACAAATCCGATGGCTTTGAATTTTCAGCCAACTTCGCTAAAGTCGCCGGAAAATACGGTTGCCGAATCTGTTCCGGCAAATGCTCCGCAGGCTCAGATTCAATTTTTAGAGAATTTGACGGAAATGAAGGCGGGCGAAAAAACGAAAATCGCCGTGATGATAAAAAGCGCGACGGCGTTTCGTTCAGCGGTTTTAGGTTTGCGGTTCGACGATAAAAAACTGGCGGTTCGCTCGGTTAGTTTCGGTGATGTTTATGGCGGAAGTTTGGCAAACACATCGGCAACGCCGTTTATCAATCAAAACGGCAAGATGTATGTTTCGCTTTCGTCGCCGAAAGATTTAGCGGAAAATTCTTCCGGCATTCTGGCGTATATCGAAATCGAAGCATTGACCGGCGGAACGCACGAACTTGCGTTTGTTAAAGATATGCTGACGGTTTTAACCGCCGACGGAAAGAATTTCGCGGTTAAGTTCTAGGTAATAGTTTTGAGTTTCGCCTTCAGGCGAAACTCAAAACTTAACCGAAATTAGTTTAAATAAGGCGTTAATGAAAAAACAATCGCAAAATGCTGACGGCTATACGCTGCTTGAGTTAATCATTACTTTAACCGTGCTGGCGATTTTAGTGATGGGAACGATTCCGCTCGCGCAAAATGCCGTTAAGCGTCAAAAGGAATTGCGTCTGCGCGAAACTTTGCGGGAAATTCGCGCCTCTATTGATGAATTCAAACGCGACACTCTCGGTGCGTGTCCGCAGGGAGCGATTACGACTACTAATCAGTCACTCGGTCGAGGTCAAGGACAAATTCCGATACCCGATCCGCGCAGCCGCGTTATGATTGACGACTGCGAAATTTTCGACACCGAAAATCTCGACCGTTTTCCGCCGAGTTTGGAAAATCTGGTAGATGGCGTAAAAATAAAATCCCGCGGCATTAACGCGGCACAGCAGCAGGGCGGTGCTTTTACCGATAAAAATGCGACCGACATCAACGAAGAAAAGGATATTATCAAAGTTTATCTCAGGGAATTGCCGATTGACCCGATAACCGGCGAATCGGATTGGAAACTGCGCTCATCGTATCAAGCAAAAGACGAAGAAAATTGGGACAGCATAAATGTCTTCGACGTTCGTTCAAATTCCGACGAAGAAGCCTTAAACGGGGAGAAATATAGTGACTGGTAAGTTTTTTAAAGTTCAAGGTTCAAGGTTCAAGGTTCAAGGTTTTTGCAAAGACCGAAAATCAAAGACCGAAAACCAATCCAAAATCCAGAATCCAAAAT
>JALYQJ010000063.1 GCA_030855875.1 Acidobacteriota bacterium | reverse complement strand
CGTTTGCGCCACCCGTATCCAGCAGGAACTGTCTTCGTTATTATTTCCGTGCCGATCCCAATGAAACTGAACTTTGACGCGACCGAACTTGTCCGTGTAAATTTCTTCGCCTGACGGTCCGACGACGAACGCCGTTTGACTGCCGTTGATTACCGGCTTCGGTGTCTTTAACTTCGGGCGAAAATCAGCACCTTGCGACGGCTTGCAGATGAATTCGTTGATGTAGGCGTTCGGATTGAGTTCGCCAACAACGTAGTCAGGGCTTTGCTCGGCATCGTGCCTGACGGATGTCAGGACATATTTCCCGTTAAAAACCCGGTTCGGATGATTTTTTAGTTCAAACCGATAGCCCGGCGTTAATGTGCAGCAGTCGGACATTCCCGAAACGGTTTTGAATTGCGCGTCGAGCGCGATGATCCGGTTGTCGCCCGTCCTTTTAATGTCATCAAAAACTTTGCCTATATCCTCGTCATATTTTCTCGCATATCCGGCGGGAAATTTGTAAACCTCGATTGATTTGTTTTTACCGACATCAATAAGACTTTGTTTTTCGACTTCGAGTTTTTTCTTTGGCAATTGAAAGTTATAATCCCACATCGTCACTTTTCCGCTTTGCAGTCGGTAATCGGTCTCCCATCGTTTGATTGCGCTTTCAAATATTTCGCCGGTTAAATCTTCGTTGACAATCGGAATTTCGCTTTTGTTCGGACAATCTTCCGGCACTATAAGTTCGTCGCGGAGAACCATTTTCTCCATTGACGGATTGTGTTCAAAGTAATAAAAGATTCCTTCTTCTTCCATCAAACGCGAGGCGAAATCGAAATCGCTTTCCTGATACTGAACACAGTAATTGCGTTCGTTGTAAGATTTTTGAAGCTGATTTTTAATTTGATACCCTTTAAAAACCTCCTGCAAAATATCAGGCACGGTTTTGCGCTGAAAGATTCGGCTTTGAAAACTGCGCGTTAATCGCCAGACGTGCGGCACAATCGTCGCATTGTAAAAACTGAATTGGCGGTTGCGACCGATGAGCGTGAAATTATTAATCATTCCGGTCATCGTTCGTTTGATCTCACCTTCAGGACCCTGAGCGATTTCGATGATGACTGTTTGACCGATAATAGTTGCCGGATCAATCTCCGTAATCACGTAACTATTATCTTCCTCTTCATCATAGACGAGTTCGATCTCGAAGTTGTAGAGTTCGGAGATGCGTTCTTCGGCGTGAATTTTATTAAGCAGTAAATAATCTTCACCGAGCGGCGTGGCAATCGAAAGCAGTCGTTCTTTTTGTGTCGTTTTTCCCATATAGTTGCTTCCTTTTCAAAACTTTAATCAAAACTTTAACCCGAAGATAATTTTACGTCTACCCGCAGTGAGGATTTTTATAGTTTATGAAAAGGAGAGAAATATTTATCTCAAAAATTCGCCGATTTGCCGCCTTTGAGGAGAATTTTCGGGCGGTCGCTGAAGCGTTAAGATGACGCAGCACTCCAAAAAATAATGAATTTCAAAGTATTTTATCAACCGATTAAAACCGTCGGGCAACCCATCGCAATTTTGTTTGGCGGACCGATAGCTTCCAAAATCTCGTCGCCTTGCCGTGCGGCGGGCATATTCGCAACCACGACTGTTTTCGACGGCGTAATTACCACTCCCGGACCGTGTGGCGGCAAGGGAAGCGGTGTCGCGCAAACGTGAATATCCGTCATCGCCGCCGCGCCGGAAATCATCGCTCCCATCGCCACGGCTTCGGCGGCTTTCAGAGTTTCTTCAGCCAATTTAGCCGCCGGCGCGCCCGGCGTTCCGGCAGCGGCTAAGGTGGCGGCTTCGGCGGCTTTGATTCTGACTTCCGAAGCCTTTTTAGCCGTTTGCAGAGAAGCGGCACCGGCGGCACCGATTCCGCGCCACGCCGGAAGAAATCCGATGATAACGGTTATAGCGGTCGGTCCTCCGGTCAAAACCGGCGGCAGCGGATGTAAAACGGGATCGGTTATTCTGGCGGCTGGCGGCATATTTCGATTACAGACTTTAGATTTTCAACGGATTCAAAAATCGAAATCTTCTCCTTATTTTCAGCGGGTGAATGGAATCGGCAGAGCCTCTTCCAAAACGGTTTCCGTCGTTTCGATAGTTCCGTCGGCGGAAACTGCGGCGTTAATTCTTACCAGACTTCTTCGTTTGATAACGAAAACGATAACTTTCCACGGCGAATTACCGGAAATTTGCGGCGGTTGAATGTCGGATGCGAATTTATCCTTTAAGGTGTCATACTGCTGTTTTTCTTCATTTGTCGGCTGGGGAATCAAATTAATGTCGTCGAATTTTTCTATTATCCGAAAATTTTCGCTGAAACTTCTAGTTGTTTTCAAAAAAGTGACGGCGTATTGCAGTATTTCTTTTTTTGATTCAAACGGGCGCAGTCCGGCTTTGTTTTTTAGCTCGATAAAACCCTTCGGATTCAGCGGCAGCAGAACCGTAAAATCTTCCTGAGCCGTGCCGACCGTAAAGACAATCGGATGACTTCCGCCGAGGTAAATTATGGTGTATATTTCGCCGCGTTTAAAAAACGGAGTTTCCGCCTGTTCGATTTTTGTTCCGTCCAGCCGGACGATGGGTGCCAGCCCGTCGCTGATCGGCTTGATTCTTTCCGCAAGTTTTTCTTTATCAATCATAGTCAAACCTTTTTTCTTCTGCGCGTCGTTCGGCTGATAAGCAAAAGCCAACAGCCAAACGACGAGAACAACTATTCTTAATTTCAGCATATTACTACATAATATCATCGTTTCCTTCTGCCGATTAAGGCGCGGGCGGCGGATGAGCCGCATCCCAGGCATTGCCGTAATACTGATTATAGGGCGGTTGTCTTACTCCGTTAACATCCGACGGCGTGACTCTGCCGTTTCTGTAATCATCGAGAAGCTGGCTTTCGGCTGCTGCATTTCCGGCAGCATTTAATTCGTCAGCCGTAGCGTTCGGATTCGCCGCCTGCGCCGCCTGAACGCCTCTGCTATAAGCCGCGTTATAGGCGGCGGCGTTCGGCGGCGGAGTCGTTTGCGGATTTCCCGCCGCCGCCAATTCCCGTGCCGCCTGATTAGCAACCGCGTCGCCGTGCGCTTCTTCACGCAACTCAGTATCAACATAATCGCTGCGGCTCTGATTTACAATATCCGCCGCAGTATGTTCATTGCTCGACTGACCGTGATTCATTTCGTGAACAAAAGCCGTATTATTATAATCGCCCCACGCCGGGTCGAGATTCATCGTATTTGTGGAGGGATCATAGCTGCCGCCGACACCTGTATTAAAAGTAGATTGAATTCCGTAACGGTCGTAGACTTCCAGCGCGTGACGACCGGCGGCGGAATGCTGCAAAGTATTGCGAATCGCCGTCATCCGCGGGTCTTCACCGGAGCGCGGCGGAGCGATGTAATGTTGTGATCGAAGCTGTCGGCGATTACGCCGGCGCAGTCCGCCGCCGGAGCGCGGTTGGTCGAGATAGCCGGGTTCGCCCGTGTCCGCCGCTTCTGCGTCGAGCGGATCGTCTATTACCGGATCGCCGGTTTCCGTTCCCCAGCCGCCGGAGTTGATTTTTGTCAGTGTTCCGACAATCGTCACTCCGCTCGGATCAATCACGATGTAGTTGCCGCCGACCTTGAGGCTGATTTTGGTTTTCGCCTCCAAAATAATTTCCATCGCGTTGAGTTCGGCTTTGGTTTTCACCAGCGTCGCCAAACTGCTCTGGTAATCTTCGATGACTTCGCCTTTGACGGCTTCGTTGCGTTTGCCGTCAATGCCGATGAATTCGTCGTATTTGACGTGAAAATCGTGATTGCCGCCGACGCTGACTGCCAGATTGCCGCCCGGCTGATTGTCCGTCCGCATTCCGATAACTTCCTGCCGGTTGCCGCCGCAGGTTTCATAAAGCGATTCGCGGACGCGCACGTCCATTCGTTTTTGCGAGTGGATAAATACTTGTTCTTTGCCCTGTTTATCCTCAAAACGCCATTCGTTAAAGCCTTTGCCGTCGTCGGGCGAAGTGCGCGATTTGTAATAACTCAGAGTTTTATACTTCGGTAGTTCGTAATGCGGCATCGTTTCCGGGTTGTAAACCGAACCGACGATAATCGGCTGATCCGGGTCGCCTTCGAGAAAATGCACGATCACTTCGTGACCGACGCGCGGAATAAACATCGCTCCCCAACGGTTGCCCGCCCACGCCTGTCCCACGCGCAGCCAACAGGCACTATCAGAATCGTATTTTCCTTGACGATCCCAGTGAAACTGAACTTTGACGCGCCCGTATTTATCCGTAAATATCTCTTCTCCGGGAGGTCCGACGACAACCGCCGTCTGGCTGCCGTGAACTATCGGCTTCGGTGTTTTCAATGCCGGTCGAAATTCCGGGCTGCCCGCGCCCTGCGGAATGCATGTAAATTCGTTGATGTAGGCGTTCGGATGCGTGTCGCCGACGATATAATCGGGGCTTTGTTCGGCATCGTGGCGCACCGACAGCAGGATGTATTTGATGTTGAATTCCCTGTTCGGATGATTTTTCAGTTGAAACCGATAGCCCGGCGTTAAGGTGCAGCAATCGGACATTCCCGAAATGTTTTTGTATTGCGCGTCGAGCGCGGTTAATCGGTTGCCGACCGTCTTTTTGTTATCCTGAAAAACCTTCACTAAATCCGACCGTTCGCTGCCGCTTTTGTCTATATCGTCATATTTTCTCGCATATCCGGCGGGAAAACGGTAAACTTCGAGCGTTTTATTGCCGCCCACGTCAACCGAACTTTCTTTTTCGCATTCGAGTTTTTTCTTCGGCAATTGAAAGTGATAATCCCACATCGTCACTTTTCCGCTTTGAAGTTTGTAATCGGTCTGCCATCGTTTGATCGCGCTCTCGAATATCTCGCCGGTCAAATCTTCGTTGACAATCGGAATATCGCTTTTCGTCGGACAATCTTCCGGCGATTTGAAATCGTCGCGGATAATCATTTTCTCCATTTCGGAGGCGTGGTCAAAATAGTAATAAATGCCTTCTTCTTCCATTAGGCGCGAGGCGAAATCGAAATCGCTTTCCTGATACTGGACGCAGTAATTGCGCGGCTCATATGTCCCTTGTGTCTGAAATTTGACCTCAAAATCTTCAAAAACTTCCTTTAAAATATCAATTACCGATTTGTGTTGAAAGATGCGGCTTTGGAAGTTGCGCGTCAGTTTCCAGACGTGCGGAACGACTGTCGCGTTGTAAAATGTGAACCGGCGGTTGCGACCGACGAGCGTGAAGTTGTTGACCATTCCTGTGAGCGTTCTTTTGCCGCCGTCGTCCTGAACGATTCCGACGCTGACCGTCTGACCGACAATATCCGCCGGATCAACGATTGTCATTTCATAACTATTGTCTTCTTCTTCGTCATAAACGAGTTCGATCTCGAAGTTAAAAAGTTCGGAGATGCGTTCTTCGGCGTGAATTTTATTAAGCAATAAATAATCGGGACCGAGCGGCGTGGCAATTGAAAGCAGTCGGTCTCTTTGTGTCGTTTTCCCCATATTATCGTTTCCTGTTCAATAACTTTTTCAATCAAAATTTCAGTCAAAATACTTTTTTCAAATCTTTATCACAATAGTTATCACTGTGTTAAGGACGCAGACGGTTTGGAAAATTGCGTAACTATTGTTTCGCTTATATTTGCATTCGTGATTGCAAACGAAGCGGCAAAGAACAAAAAGACCGATGCGAAATATTACTTTTACAATAATTCTTTCGTCGGTCTTTTTGTTTTGATGCGGTGTCTCCGCTTCTAAATGATTTCCGTCTAGCTTATTTTATACTTGAAATTTTCATCTTTGCCGACCGAAACCTTGACTGTTTTGATACCTTCTCCGCTTGCCATCCGCGACAAAAATTCGCCGGACATTTCGGGAAGCATCGTTCCGTTTAAGATGTTGAAAACATTTCGCGCACCCGAATCAACGTCGGTGCATCGTTTGGCAACCGCGCCGACTACTGAATCGTCGTAAGTAAATTGCGCTTTGTGATTAGCGAAAATGCGCTGCGCGATTTTCGTGAGCTGAAGTTTGATAATAAGTTTCAAAACATCATCCGAAATCGGATAAAACGGCGCGATGGTCATACGTCCTAAAAGAGCGGGCTTAAAGGCTTTGACGAGTTCCGGGCGAAGTGCTTCGATTAAACCTTCCGGTTCAGGCTTCGTGTCCGGGTCGGCGCAGAGTTTCATAATCGTGTCCGTTCCGATGTTAGAGGTGAGCAGAATGACGCAGTTTTTAAAGTCTATTTCGCGTCCTTCGCCGTCTTCCAATTGACCTTTATCAAAAACCTGATAGAAAAGTTCCATCACGTCCGGGTGCGCTTTTTCGACTTCATCCAGGAGAACGACCGAATACGGTTTGCGGCGCACGGCTTCGGTTAAAACTCCGCCTTCGCCGTAACCGACGTAGCCCGGAGGCGAGCCTTTCAAACTGGAAACCGTGTGCGCTTCCTGATATTCGCTCATATTTATCGAAACGAGATTGCGTTCGCCGCCGTAAAGCGTGTCGGCTAGAGCGAGTGCCGTTTCGGTTTTACCGACACCGGAAGTTCCGACGAGCAGAAACACGCCAATCGGACGTTTCGGGTCGGTCAAACCGGCGCGTGATGTGCGAATGCGTTCGGCAATTGCGTTGAGCGCGTGATCTTGTCCGACGACTCTTTCCCGAAGCGTGTCCGCCAGAGTCAAAACCGCGTTGATTTCATCCGAAACCATTTTGCCGACCGGAATTCCGGTCCAGCCCGAAATAACTTCGGCGACGGTTTGCCCGTTAACGACCGGCTGCATCAACGGATTTTCGCCTTGCACTTCTTTTAATTCGGCATTTAACTTTTTGAGTTCAACCTTTAGTTGTTCGGTATCAACCGTTTCCGGCGCGGGCGCGGCTGCCGTAGCGTCGCCCGTTGTCGAAATGCTCTCAGCCGTTGCGCTCGCCGCTTGCGATGAAACTTCGACAGATTCAGGCATCGAG
>JALYQJ010000526.1 GCA_030855875.1 Acidobacteriota bacterium | reverse complement strand
AGCCAGGCGTGTGTCCGGGCGTGTGCAGAACTTTGAGCATACCATTGGCAAATTCAAGTTCCATTTCATCTTTTAATTCCGAAAACTCACCTATCCGCAAAGCGTCAGTCAAAAGCGCAACATCCTTGTAAATCGCTTGAATTTGGCGGAAAACTTCCATCGGAACGCCGGCGCGAATCATTAAGTTTTGGTGTTCTTCCGTTGCCATTCGTCCGAAAAGATGTCCGGTCTCCCATCTGTGAACGAAGATTTCCGCATTCCTGGCTTCGTCGCGCACTTGTTTCGCCAAGCCGCAATGATCTTCGTGCGCGTGGGTCAGAACGATTCTTTTTAGGTCGAAAATTTGAACGCCGTTTTGCCGAAGTTGGTCGCGCAAAACACTGGCTGCCTCTTCGGTTTTCGGTCCGACATCAATCAAAGTCAGCGGGTCTTCCTTTATCAAATAAACGTTGACCGCGCCGACGTAAAACGGCGTCGGAATTGCAAGCGGAATGATTTTCATAAACTTTTAGTTGCGCTTCTAACACGAATAACACGAATCAAAGGGAAAGCAAAATATAAAACTTTCGATTGAAAGTGTAAGATAATTCCTGTGATTAAATCCAAAATCCAAAATCCAAAATCCAAAATCCTGATTGTCGGCGCGGGACCGTCAGGCGTGAGTTTGGCGATTCGTCTGGCGAGGGAAAACTTTCGTGTTTGTTTGATTGAGCGCGAACGATTTCCGCGCCCGAAACTTTGCGGCGAGTTTATTTCGCCCGAATGCTTAGAGCATTTTCGAGATTTAGGTGTTTTAGATGAAATGCTTTCGGCAGGCGGCGGGCGAATCACGGAAACCGTTTTTTACGCGCCCGACGGGAAATCAATCAATGTGGCTAGCCGATGGTTTAACGGCGATTCGCAGGGCGCATTAAGTTTGAGTCGTGCGGAAATGGATTTTCATTTATTAGAAAAAGCGAAACGAATTGGCGTTGAAGTTTTGGAAGAGCATTCAGTTGTTGGACTCTTGCAGGAAAATAATGTGATTCGAGGTGTGAAAGTTCGGACGAAAGACGGCGAAGTAAAAGAAATCTTTGCCGAATTATTTGTTGATGCGACCGGACGCGCTCGGATTTTGGGAAACCTGATTTCCCGCAAAGGCGCAAAGATGCAAAGTTCTAAAATCCAAAATCCAAAATCCAAAATCCAAAATCGTCTAGTTGGTTTTAAGGCGCATTTAAGAAGCGTCAATCTCGAACGCGGCGTGTGCGAGATTTATTTTTTTCGGGGCGGTTACGGCGGGTTGAGTTTTGTCGAAAACGGATTGGCGAACTTTTGTTTTTTGATAAAAGCCGAAACGGTTAAAGAATTTGCCGGCGATGCCTGCAAAATTATCGAACAGCTAATTTTTCAAAACAAACGCGCCTGCGAAACTCTCAGAAACGCCGAACCTGTTCACGATTGGCTGGCTGTTTCGGTTGATGGTTTCGGGCAGAAAGATTTAAATCCTGCTGCGAATCTCTTCGCCGTCGGCGATGCGGGCGCATTTATTGACCCGTTCACGGGAAGCGGGATGTTGATGGCAATGGAAAGCGCGGAGATTTTGGCACGGGCAATTGTAGTAAACCCAGGAGGTGAAAAAATCGCGGAACAATATAAAGTCGAACACGCCCGCCGATTTCAAAGACGGCTCTTCATCTGCTCGCTGATGCGCCGCGCCGCATTCGTTCCCGTGCTTTCTAAAATTTTGATTTCCGCTTTGAGCATCGGCGATTTTCCGCGAAAAATTTTGGCGCGGGCGACCCGTCCGACGGTTTCGGTTTCAAAAACTCATCAGAGACGGCAAAATCTTCAATAATCTATGTTTATCGTCCGAAAAACGTATTTTTTCTTGCATTAGTGTAAATTTTACGTTACAAATTATAACAAGACTCGGCATAATTTACGGTTTATTTCTTACCTGCTCATCAACTAAAAGCAAAAGCCAAACTTCTGTTTGATTGTGCCGAACACCATTCTAATTTTAAATTG
>JALYQJ010000041.1 GCA_030855875.1 Acidobacteriota bacterium | reverse complement strand
ATAATGTTCGCGCTTTGACGATTACCGGTAAAGCGACGCAGAATTTTACGCTCGACGGCGCGGCGAAAAGCGAGCAGGGCGATTTGGAAATCAATCTGCAATTACCGAATCAATACAGCAAAATGCTGAAAATTGGCAATGAAGGCGACGGCAGCAGCGTCAGAAAAGAAGTTGACGTTTTAGTCGTTCGCAAAAACGGCGACGCGCCGATGCTCGATAAAATCGAAAACGGCAACGGACAAAAGAAAGTTTTCGTGATGAAAAAGGGCGAAGGCGAACCGATGATTTTCAAATCGGACGATGCAACTGCCGACGGCAAACATAAATTCATCATCAAAAAAGAAGGCGGAAATACGGAAGAATTTTCCACCGCCGACGGCAATAAAATTATTGTTAATAAAGAACTTCGCGCGACTGGAAGCGGAATGCGTCACAACGAACTGTTCCGCACGGCGTTCGCTTTGCTTTTGTCCGCGCCGGAAGGTTTGGACGTAAGCTACACATTTGCGGGCGAAGCCGATGTTGACGGCAATTCGTGCAATGTTATCGTCGCGCAAACCGGCGGCGAAATATTCAGACTTTTTCTCGACCAATCAACTTCGCTGCCGCGAATGATGAGCTTTCAAGCAGTCAAACCGATGGTTATCAAGTTTAATAAAGATGATGCCAAACCGACCGGCGACAAAGATGCGATGACTTTCGTGCATCACGCCGGAGCAATGGAAAAAGCCGAATTTCAAGTTAAATTTTCGGATTACAGAAGTGTCGGCGGTTTGCAGATGCCTTTTAAATGGACGCAAACCGTCGGCGGTCAAGCCGACCAAATTGTTGACATTACAAATTACGAAATTAATCCGTCCGGCATTGCGGATAAATTTCAAAATCGGTCGCCTAAAGTGATGATTAGAACGCCGAAAGTGCAGTAATTTTGGCTAAAAATTAAATTCAAAGTTTGATTTGAAGAGCGTGAATCGTAATCAAGAAAGGCGGGAAAATAATTACCATTTCCTGCCTTTCGCGCATTTTACCGTAAAAATTGAACTGACTTACATCGTCGCCAGCACCGCGCGGATTTCGCCGTAACTGTAATCTTCGCCGAGAAATTCCTTAACCGGCGCGACCGCAAAACCGGCGTTAATCCGGGATATCGCGTCTTTTATCGTCTCGATTTTATCAGTTTCAACCAAATCGTCGAGATTTACTTCGCCGCTCATTATAAATTTCACGAGATGCGTCTCAATCGTGCTGACCGCCATTCCGCGCGACGCGGCGATTTCAGAAATGGAAAGCCCGGACTTGAACATATCGAGCGAAACATCGTATGTCGTCTGCCCGCTCGCATCGCGTTTCGTGCGCGTTTTGGTTTCGCGTTTCGGCGATTTCAAATTGATGCGCGACGAGAAATTGTTGCGGTCGCAATAATCTACGATAACTTCTAAAAAATCCGCGCCGTATTTCTGCAGTTTCAAATCGCCGATGCCGGAAATTTTTCGCATTTCGTCTTCGGTTTGCGGCAGATAAGTCGCCATCTCAATCAGGGTTGCATCGGAGAAGATGACATACGGCGGAACGTTTTCTTCGCGGGCGAACGAGGTTCTCACCTGTTTCAGTTCGCCGAACAAATCCTTTTCGTATTCGTGCGCGAGCGTCGAAACAAGCGATTTTTGCTTTTTATCTTCCTTGACCGTCACTTTGAACAATTCGACGCGCTCGCTGCCGCGCAAAACCTCCAAACTTTTTTCGGTCAAAACAATCGTCGGGTAAGTTCCTTCGGTCTGCTTTAAATATCCCTGCTCGATCAAATCCTTGAAATAATCGAACCAGTTATTTTTTGAAATGTCCGCGCCGACACCGTAAGTTTTCAGGTTCTTATGTTCGTCCCGAATCGTCTTTGCCTGCGAGCCGCGCAGAAAATCAATCAGATAACTCAACCCGAACCGCTGATCGGTTCGCGCCACCGCGCTCAAGGCTTTTTGCGCGATAATCGTTCCGTCAAACTTTTCAAAAACCGTGTTGCAGTTGTCGCAATACCCGCAGTCTTCGGCTAAAGTTTCATCAAAATAGTTAAGCAGAAACTTCCGCCGACAAGATTTCAAATCGCCGAACGCGCCCATCGTGTTTAGTTTTTTGAGCATTATTTCCGTTTGGGCGCGATTGCCTTCGACTTCGGCGAAACCTTTTAATTTATTGACATCGCCCCAACTGAAAAACAGCA
>JALYQJ010000025.1 GCA_030855875.1 Acidobacteriota bacterium | reverse complement strand
TAGAAAATCAGACGAACGCGGCGGCGGAAATTACGGTTGGCTCGACACGAAATATACGTTTTCATTTAACACTTATTACGACCCGAAATTTATGGGTTTTCGCAATCTGCGCGTGATAAATGAAGATCACGTGGCGGAAAATCAAGGTTTCGGAACGCACGGACACGCGAATATGGAAATCATCACTTATGTGATTGAAGGCGCACTGGCACATAAGGATTCGACCGGCGGCGAGGAGGTTTTGCGTCCGCACGAAGTTCAGCGAATGACCGCCGGAACCGGCATTCAGCACAGCGAGTTTAATCCGTCGGAAACGGAAAAAGTGCATCTTTATCAAATTTGGATTCTGCCCGAAAAAAATGGTTTAGAACCGGGTTACGAGCAGACTTATTTCGCGCCGGAGACGAAAAAAGGCACTTTGAAATTAGTCGCGTCGCGCAGCGGCGATGACGGATCGGTGAAAATCAATCAGGACGTAAAACTTTACAGCTCGATTCTCGCAAAAGACGAAACCGTTTCGCAGGAAATCGCGGAAAACCGTCACGCCTGGATTCAAATCGTTAAAGGTTCAGTTGATTTGAACGGCGAAACTTTAAACGCGAGCGACGGCGCGGCGATCAGCAACGAGCGGCTTTTGAAAATCAAATCGCTGGCAGACGAAACCGAATTTTTACTGTTCGATTTGAACTGATTCGGTAAAAGACAAATTAACGCGAGTTTGGGGTTAAGAAATATAGCCACAAAAAGGCACAAAAATCGCAAAACTGAAAATCAAAAGTAAACTTTTTGTATCTTTGTGCCTTTTTGTGGCTACTACTTTCCTGTTTTTGCTTATCCCGAACTCCTATTAAATTATAAAAAAGCGGACGGAATTTTCTCCAGTCCGCTTTTTTTGCGATTCTGTGATAGAGTTTTTGAAAAAAACGCCGGTTTCGGAGGAAAAATGGAATCTTCTTTTTCTTATAATGTGATGTCGTATCCTACCAAATTTTTTTTACAGACGCATCCCGACCGTCTGGCGAGTATTGCCGCGTGGTTCGGAATGGAGCCGCCGCCGGTTGAAAAATGCCGCTTTCTCGAACTCGGCTGCGGCAACGGCAGCAATCTTATTTCTCACGCTTTTAATCTTCCCGATGCCGAATTTGTCGGCGTGGATTTATCGGAAAATCATATTACGCACGCAAAAGAAGCGGCTGAGGAATTAAATCTTTTAAATCTGAAATTTTACGAACTCGACGTGATGAAAATGACGGTCGGCGAATTCGGCAAATTCGATTATATTATCGCGCACGGGCTTTACTCGTGGATTCCGTCGTTTGTGCGCGAAAAAGTTCTGGAAATTTGCCGCGAAATGCTTACGCCGAACGGTGTCGGTTATATCAGCTACAACGCTTATCCGGGCGCGCATCTGCGCGATATGCTGCGAAATATGATGCGCTTTTACACGCAAAACATTTCCGAACCGATGGAAAAAGTCGGCGGCGCAATTTCGTTTCTGCATTTTTTAGCCGAAAACACGAGCGCGACAAAAACTTATCAGCCGATTTTGCAGGACGAATTGGCGAGGCATTCCAGACACGACGCGACCGCTGTTTTTCACGATGATTTAGCCGAAATTTATCAGCCGTTTTATTTTCACGAATTCGCCGCACAGCTTGAGAAAAACAATTTGCAGTTTTTGTCCGAAGCCGAGCTTCACGCAATGTCACTCAGCATTTTTTCGCCCGAAGCGCGAAATTTTCTCGAATCTTTTGATGATCCGGTGCAGCGCGAACAATATCGTGATTTTCTCTCCGGTCGTGTTTTCAGGCAGACGCTTTTTTGTCGCCGCGAAGTCGCGCTGAATCGTCAAACCGAACCTTCGATATTGAATAAATTCCTGCTTTCTTCACCGATTCGTCCGCAATCGAGTAATCCCGATTTGGCGGCAGGTAAGGTGGAAAAATTTGTCGGAACCGGCGGCACGGGTTTTGAGATTGACCATTCGCTGACGAAAGCCGCTTTGCGGCATCTCGAAAAAATTTGGGGACGAGCGATAAGTTTTCCCGAACTTTTGCAAGCCGCCAAACAGATGCTCGAAGAACAAGGTTTTGCTGATGAAAATTGGGAAATGCGGTTCAATGAAGCAAGCGCGATTTTTTATCAAATTTGCTCTAACACGAGCATAATCGAACTTCATCTTTATCATCCTCAATCGAACTCCGAAATCAGCGAGATGCCAGAAGTCAATCGTCTGTCACGCTGGCAGCTTCGCTATTCCGATCTTGTCACGACGCTTTTCAATAAATATATGAAAATTGACGATCCGGTTTCGCGGCGTTTGCTCGAACTGCTCGACGGAACGCGCAATCGCGCGGAACTGCTAACGCAAATATCCGAATTTATCGAAACAAACGTCGAACCGGAAAATAGACGAGAAATGCTGGATAATTTATCAGACTGGCTCGACGAAAGCCTTTTCAAACTCGCCCGAACCGGAATGTTTGTTTCGAGAGTTGCCGTAACAGCTGATTGAAAAATAAAATAAGAACGTGAATCAAAAACCGGCAATTCCGAAAGACGCGGCAGCCGTCATTTTAATCAAAGACGGGAAAGTTCTCTGGGCGCAGCGCAATCCGAACATCAAATTCTTGGGCGGTTGGCACGCATTTCCGGGCGGGAAACTCGAAGCGGCTGACTGCGCTATTGAAGTTTTAAATTGCGCCGACGCGGAAGATTTAAAAAAATTCATAGTCTGCGCCGTGCGCGAATTGTTTGAAGAAACCGGCGTTTTATTAGTCAGAAACGGCGAAAAATTGACCAAAGGACAACGCGCTTCGCTGCACGACGATCTGGTTTCCGGCAGAAGCGGTTTCGCCGAAATTCTCGCCGATTGGAATTTGCAGATTGACGCGGAAGATTTTCTCTACGCCGGATTCTGGACAACGCCGCAGTTTTCGCCCGTAAGATTCAAAACCAGATTTTTCGCCGCCGAATGTCCGTCAAAACAAGAACCTTACGCCGCGATTTCCGAAATGCTCGCGCCCGAATTCATCGCGCCCGAAACAGCTCTGGAGCGTTGGGCGAATTCAGAGGTTTTAATCTCGCCGCCGGTTTTGATTTCGCTTCAAGAATTGGCGAATTCAGCATTGAGGATTCAAAATTCAGGATTCAGTATTCAGGATTCAAAATTGAGGATTCAAGATTCAAAAAAGGCTTTTTCAATCTTGAACCTTCAATCTTCAATTTTGAATTTGTTAAAGAAATCGCAAAAGGTTGACGGCGATATTGATTATATCGAACTCAATCCGCACATCGTTTGTTTTCCCTTGAAAACCGAAACGCTTCCGCCCGCGACGCACACGAATTGTTTTATTGTCGGGCGCGAAAAATTTATCGTCATTGACGCGGCTTCAAGAGATGAAAGTGAACAGCGCAAATTGTTTGAATTTGTTGATTCATTTATCGAAAAGGGTTTTGTCTGTTTGGCGATTATAGTTTCACATTTACACCCAGATCATTTCGGCGGCGAAACCGCTTTGCAATCTCACTTGCGCGATAAATTCAATTTGAAAGTTCCGATTTCAGCCCACAAAATTACGGCTGAATCGCTGCGCGGCGAAGTCGAATTTCAAAAATTTATTGCAGATGAAGAAATCATAAATCTGGCGGACGAAACCGGCGCGGGTTTTCAGTTGAAAGCGTTTCACGCGCCCGGACACTCGCACGGGCATTTATGTTTTTATGACCAAGCAAAAGGTTTTTTGCTCGCTTCGGATAACGTCGTCAGCACGGGAACCGTCGTCATCGCGTCGCCTGAAGGGAATATGACGGATTATTTGGAAACGCTCGAAGAATTGAAGAATTTACCGAATCTGCATTTTTTGTGCGGTTCGCACGGTTCGGCGGTTTTCAACGCGAAAGGAAAAATCGAAGAATACATCGCACATCGTTTGGAACGAGAAAATCAAATTCTTGAAGCGTTTCAAACAGGTGCGAAAATGCCGTCGGAAATCGCCGAAAAAGTTTACGCCGGATTGAAACTCGAACTCATAAAACTAGCGGAGAAATCAATCGCGGCGCATCTGGAAAAATTGAAAAACGACGGACGAATTTAGTCACCCGCGCTTAAAACCAGACGAAACGGAAAATATCTTTTGACGGAAACATTTTCCAAGCTCGCTTTTTGCGCCAAAATTTCCAGTTCGTCCGGCTTAAAACTTCGCAAAATCGAAAGCGAGCCGTCTTCGCGGACGAGTCGGCTGATGCGGAAAGCCGCACAGAAAATTTTATAGAAAAAAAACGCGGCGCGGTGACGATGAAGATCAATGACGTAAATTTTGCGGCGCGAAACGCGGCTCAGTTCGCGCAGAACCGCGACGACGTTTTTGTCGGTGAAATGATGCGTAAAAAGCGAGCAGATCGCGTAATCGAAAGATGCGTCGGCAAACGGAAGACGAAAAGCGTCGGCGCGAACGGCTTTAATTTCAGTGTAATCTTTCGATTCTTCCGTAATTGATTCGGCGGAACGTGCATTTAATTCGACTCCGGTCAGACGACAAATTTTATTCGTTTTTCGTGCGGATTTCGCAATCACGCGAAGCAGTTCGCCCGAACCCGCACCGACATCCAAAACGGAAAATTCGCGCAAATTTTCTTTTTTAATTTCGCGTCCGAGCGTTTGTCGCAACGCGCGATTATCGCCCGCAAAACGGTTGACAAGCCGAATGTCCTGCAAAAATCGGTCATATTCGGCGGCTGTATAATCGCCCATATCAATGCGTTCGAGTTTATCGCTGCGACTTTGAAACATTGAAAGAGAATATCAAAACTTATAAATTCCCGCATCGCAAAAAAATATAACTGCTTAAAGTCGGAGCGCGGACATCTTGTCCGCATTGAGCGAAAAGCGCGAAAAAAATTTCGATTACACTCAACGTTAAATTTAGTGTAATCGAAACTTTTTCATCGCCTTTCGGCGATATTGCGGACAGGATGTCCGCGCTCCCGGTGAAAATCTTAACTTAAAAATCCTTTGAATTTCGCAGGACTCGTTTGATGATTCGGGAAAATTTTATTTAATTCTTTATTGCCCGAATGTTTATAGGCGATTTCGCCGAAAACGTCGCGGAAATCGGTCGTCACGGCTAAATCGCGTCCTTCGTTGAGCTGGTCGTTTTTCAATCCCGCCCAATCGCCGTAAACCTTTCCGCCTTTGACTGAATTTCCGAGAACGAGCATCGCGTTTCCGTGTCCGTGGTCGGTTCCGCGCGTTCCGTTTTCGCGGGCGGTTCTGCCGAATTCGGACATCGTTAAAAGCACCACGTCGTCCATCTTTTTACCCAAATCCGTCGCAAAAGCGGCGATTGAATTTCCGAAATCGCGCAGCAGATTGGCAAGCTGTCCGCGTGCGCCGCCTTGATTGTTGTGCGTGTCCCAACCGTTGGCTTCGGCAAAAGCGACTTCCAAACCGACACCTGCTTTTATTAGCTGGGCGATTTGCATCAGCGAACGTCCGAGCGGCGAATTCGGATAAACCGCTCCGTTTTCCGGTTTATACTGCGCCGGATTCGCTTCTTTTAAGAAATTTACGGCTTGAAAAGTTTCCGCGCCGGTTTCGCTCAAGCTGTCTTTGACGCTCTCCTGCCAAATTCCTTCAAAACCGCCCTGCACCGATTTCGTGTAAACGCCCGCTTTAATGGCGAAATCGGCAAGATTGGTCATCGCCACCGACGGTGCGCGACCGTAGAGCGAGCGCGGAAGTTGTCCGGTCATCGAAACGGCGCGAAAAGGCGATTCTTCCTTGCCGGATTTTCCCTGCAAAACGCGATTGAGCCAGCCGTCGCGCGTCGCTTTTACTCCCGGTGTCGCCGATTCCATATAATCCTGCGCGTCAAAATGCGAGCGCGTATTGTTCGGCGAACCGGCGGAATGAACGACAGCTAACTGTTTGGACTGCCAGAATTTTTCGAGCGGTTTGAGCGACGGATGAAGTCCGAAAAAACCGTCGAGATTAACTGCGCCGTCCGCCGCGCTCGGCTTGTTTATCGCAATCGTGCGGCGCAGATTGTAATATTCGCCGTCGCCGTGCGGCACGACCATATTCAGCCCATCAACCGCGCCGCGCTGAAATATCGTCACCAAAACCTTCTTTTTGCCGTAACCGTCGCGGCGAATTGCGGCGTTGGCATATTGATGTAAAAAATTCGGTGCCGCCGCCATCAAACCGAAACTTGCCAGTCCGATTCCGCCCTGTTTCAAAAAATATCTTCTGTCCATTATTGCTTACCTCAAAAGTGTTGAAAGTTTTTACGGGAAAATCCGTCAGTTGCTTTTTAGACGTTTGAAAACACCGATTAGTCGTTTTTATTTTTTTCGGCTTTTGTCGTTTTCGAGCGGTTCGTTGTAAATTTAAAGATATACAGTTTATTAGAACAGAAAAACATTTTGAATTTATGCGAGAAGAAATTGTTAATTTAATAATCGAACGACTCGAACGCGAAGCCGAAGATATTCACGCTGATTTTCAGGCTGATAAAGACATAAAAACCCGTTTCACGGCAATTGACGACGTTTTGCCGGACGAACTGGCGCGTAAAATTTACGCCTCGTTTCCCGCTTTCGACGAGATGCGGTTTTTGGACAGTTTTCGTGAAAAAAAATACACATCGAAATCAATGGAAAAATTTAATCCGCTGATTTCCGACATCACTTTCGCTTTTCAGGACGAACGGATTATCAAAAAAGTCGCCGAGTTGACCGGCATCGAAGATGCAGTCGGCGACCCGCATCTTTACGCCGGCAGAATCAGCGCGATGGCAAAAGGTCATTTTCTTCAGCCGCATCTCGACAACTCTCACGATTTCGAGCAGAAATATTACCGGGTTCTCAATCTACTTTATAACTTAACGCCCGACTGGAAACCGGAAAACGGCGGCAATCTCGAACTCTGGAACGAAGACGTAACGAAATCGGTCGAAATTCCGAGCCTTTTTAACCGCCTCGTTTTAATGTCCACCAACGATAAATCGTGGCATTCGGTCAATCGCGTCAAAGCCGAAGGTGCGCGCTGCTGCGTTTCCAATTATTATTTTTCGCCGCATTCGCCGAACGGCTACGAAACCGCCCACGTCACGTATTTTCAAGCCAGACCCGAACAAACTCTGCGCCGAATCGTCACAAAAGTTGACAGCGATTTACGAACCGCGCTGCGAAAAATAAAAAAATCGGGCTTTAGCAAAAAGGATTTATACAAAGGCGAAAGGAATAAATAAAGTTAGCATTTCTGCATCTGGAGGAAATGTCGAATTAGGAGAGTGAGTCCTAAAAACTCCCGATTATCGAAACCACTTTGCCGACCGTTTCGTTGCGGCGATTTTTTATCGGGAAAGGTGAATAATCCTTTAAATCTTCCGCACTTAGAATCCCTAGTTTTCTTAATACTTCAATCGAAACGACGGCGCGGGCGCGTTTATCGTCGCCGTCTTCGATTTTCAAAGCGATTGCCAGACCGTTTTTCCATTTTTCGGACGGGAGAACGCCGCACAGCCAAACGCCTTCCGCACCGATTTTCGAGATAAATTTTCCGCGACCGGCTTGCATCATCAGCGTATCGAGCCGGTGGCTTCCGCCGATTAATTGCGGGTGATTTGTCATTGCCGCAACGATTTGCCGACAAGCCTTTTTGAGATTTTCATCGAAGTTTTCCGGCGGACAAATGAGTTTTGCCTGAGCTTTTGCCATCGCTTTTAGACTGACGGCAAAATTCGGCGCGGCGCAGCCGTCAATGCCGATTTTTATTTCATCAAGCGGCGTTTCGGTAAAATCCGAGAACAGTTCTAAAATATTACGCTGAACCGGATTTTCGGGCGATTCGTAAGTTTTCGCATCCGCGCCGATGTGTTTTGCAAAAGCGAGCATCGCGGCGTGTTTGCCGGAACAATTGTTGTGAAGCTGAGTCGGTTTTTCATCGGCGCGAATCATTTCTTCGCCGCGTTTTTCGTCGAACGGAGCGTGTGCGCCGCACCTTAAATCCGATTCGCCGAATCCCGCTTTTTCGAGCATTTTCGCGGCGAGTTCGGTGTGCATCGGCTCGCCGGAATGCGAACCGCAAGCCAAAGCGATTTCATTTTCCGAAAATCCGAATCTTTCCGCGCCGCCGCTCGATAAAAAAGGCAAAACTTGAAAAGGCTTTGCCGATGAACGTATGAACGTGACAATTTCCGGGTTGCCGATGTTTGCGATTGTTTCGCCGCTGCCGTCCAAAATGATTAAATGTCCGCGATGAACGGATTCGACCGTTTCGCCGCGAATGACTTCGGCTAAAATTTCACTATTCATAAAATTACAGAAGAAAAAGATTTTGCCACGAATTACACAAATATCACGAATAAAAATCAAATAAGATAAATTTAATAAATAATCAATAAAAGTTTTTTATCGTATTTTCTTAGTTCGTGTTATTCGTGCAATTCGTGTCTAATTGCTTCCCGCTAACATTTCTTTCGCGTGCTGCCGCGCCGTTTTGGTAATTTTTTCGCCCGCCAGCATTCTGGCGATTTCCTCGACTTTTTCGTCTCCATTTAGCTGTTTTGCCGAAACTTCCGTTCGGTTTTTCGCCATTTGTTTGTTTACCAAAAAGTGTTGGTCAGCCAGAGACGCGACTTGCGGCTGATGCGTGACGCACAAAACTTGCTGCGTTTTCGACAGTTCTTTCAGCTTTAAGCCGACCGCTTCGGCAACGCGCCCGCCGATTCCGGTATCAATTTCGTCGAAAACGACGGCTTTTTCCGCGTCGGCGGATTTCACAGTCGTTTTCAAAATTAACATCAAGCGCGACGCTTCGCCGCCGGACGCGACTTTAGCGAGCGGTTTCGTGGATTCGCCGACGTTTGCCGAAAAATAAAATTCGATTTGGTCGAAACCTTTCGCCGTATAAAATTTGGCGGCGTTTTCGTTTTCAAGATCGCTCGGCGCGGAAACTCTCGTTTCAAAACGCGCCTTTTCGAGCGCGACGGCTTTTAGATTAGATTCGACTTCCTTTTCAAATTTTCGCGCCGCCTTTTCGCGTTTCGCGTGTAAATCAGAAGCGATTATTAAATATTCCTGACGCGCAGTTTCGAGTTCGCGGCGCAATTCTTCTTCGCGCAAATCGGCGGTTTCGATATTTCGCAGACGTTCTTCGGATTCCTGAAAATGCGCCGTTACGGTTTCGATTGTGCCGCCGTATTTTCGTTTCAGACGCGAAATTTCCGCCAGACGATTTTCGATTTCCGCCAGTCTTTCCGGCGAAAATTCGAGCGAGCCGCGAAAATCCCGGACGGCAAACGCCAAATCTTCCAAAACCGCCTGCGCCGTCCGCAAACTTTCCTCATATTCGCCGAAAGAAGATTCGTATTCGGTGAGTTCCGTGATTCGTTTGACGACTTTTTCGAGCGTCGGGACAATGGCTTCTTCGTTTTCGTAAAGCAGGAGATAACTTTCGTCGCTCAAAGTCGAGAGTTTTTCGACGTTATTCAGCCGCCGTTTTTCTTCTTCGAGCGATTCGTCTTCGCCCGATTGCAGATTTGCCTTACCGATTTCGTCAACCTGAAACTGCAAAATATCGAGAAGCTGAAGTTTCTGCGCTTCGTCGCGGCGCAGATTTTCGATTTCGTTTTTAATCGCCGCCATCGCCCGAAACTTTTCGGCGATTCCGGCGCGTTCGGTTTTGAGTCCGGCGTATTCATCCAGAATTTCGAGATGATTCGACGGATTAAAAAGCGTCGTCTGCTCGCCTTGCCCGTGAATGTCAACGAGAAACGCGCCGATTTTTTTCAGGAAACTCTGCGTAATCAGTTGATTATTGACAAAAATCCGGTTGCGCCCGCTCGCCGCGAGTTCGCGCCGGACGATCACGTCGGTTTCTTCCGTATCTTCGAGTTCGATGCCGCTTTCGTAAAAAATCTCGTGCAGATCGGCGTTCGCCCGGATCGTAAAAAGCCCTTCGATCTGCGCCTGATTCGCGCCTTCCTTTATCAAATCCGACGAAACGCGCTCGCCCGTCAACGCGCCCAAACTGTCAACGATAATTGATTTCCCCGAACCCGTCTCGCCGGTCAAAAGATTCAAACCGTGCGAAAATTCGAGTTCGAGTTCGTCAATCAAAGCGATGTTTTTAATCTTGAGAAGTGAAAGCATAATCCAATTTTAGATTTTGGATTTTGGATTTTGGATTGTAAAGCCGCCGAACGATTTACGAGCTTTATTTCAGGTTGAATTTCGCAAAATATTCGTCCAACTCCGCCCGCAGTTCGATGCCGACGCGCTCGAAAATATCAAGCAAATCGTTATACGCGCCCGCGCCGCCTAATAAATCCCAGAATTCTTCGGCGACTTTTAACTCGTTCGGCAAATCGAGCATTCCGCACATCGTCCGGCAATTGTCAGGTTTCCTTCAGATAGAATTTAAACAAAATCACAATCAGCGAATTAACCCGCGCGTCGGACGAGTCAGCTAAAACAGCGAAACACTAAAAAACCAAAGTTCTACGGCGTTTGGTTAATATCGTCTGAAGCCTCGCGGTAAGCGTCCAGACATTTGTCGAGCGGCTCGCCCTTTTGATGAATGCAGTCGCAGAAATTTTCACCGGCTGTGGTGCGGCGGCTGTCTTTAAATTGTCTCTGGCACTGCGGCAAGGTGTTGCGTGGCTTGATGCTGTAAAGACTCGGAATGCCAACAACGCAAATAACGACGGCGGCAAACACTCCTACAAAAAAAAGCGTCGGAAATTTATCGCTGAAAAGCTGTTTGAGAAAAATGCGAAAACGCGCACAAAGCGAGCGTATTCCATAGCGGGAAAAGATGTTACGCCGATTAGCATTTTCTTGAATCTGAACATCGCTTTCCTGCTTTGTTACGTCATTTGCCAAACGATTAAACGGCAGAATGTATTTCCATTTCTCATAATTCCAGCCGAGCAGATATAAATTCGCCAGCGTCATCAATGGCGCGGTAAAAAGCGAGCCGTCAAAACGCATTGCATACGTCAGAATGCAGATGTTCAGAATGATGGGAAAATAAAGAAACGCGCCGAGCGTAACCGTGCGCGGAATCAGCAGCATAATCGCCGCCGCCACCTGCACCACGCCGATAAATGTGTAGTAATAACCTGTATGATGCAGGGCTTCCAGATAACTTCCCATCGGGTGATTAACGGACAAGCCGCTGGCGAACCGCTCGTCCATAATTTTCACCATTCCCGAAGGAATAAACCCGGCTGCCAAAGCGAGACGACAAAAAATTGAAAAAAGCCAAAGCCAACTGTTTTCCTTCGCTTGCGAATGAAGCCGTTCAAATATCGAAGAAATACTCATAAATTCATAAAACGCAGTCCGGCGAAAAAAAGTTTTCACGCCTTTGAAACGGAAATTGCCGAAGACATCAAAACGAGCAGTTTGATTTTATTTTTACTGCGGAATGAAAATCAATTGCAAGGTTCTGGCGCAGATTCATCTCTTGAGTTTAATCCGATTGAATAACTTCAATTCTTTCAAATTCTTTTCAGCCAAATCTAACCAACCACTTCTTTCACGTTTTGCAAAAAATCATCTAATACCGAGCTGCGTAAATGAGGTGAATTTAAGTAACTTTAGAAAATCATTTAACTAAACAACAACTACGAAGGAAATATCTGAGTTGCCAGCATTGGCAGGAGAAAAAAAGATGGCAGGCTTTGAGTTTGATAACTGACGGCAAAATTGCCAACAGGGTCGCCAAACAAAGAGATAGAAAAACAACGGCTCACGCATCCTGATTGTAATTGCACAAATCTTTGATAACTGACGAGCGCGGGAAATTCCTGACTATGATGCCGAACTATTTCTTCAAGATAAAACGCTTTCAGATTCTTGTAACCCGGTTCGTGAGACAGCACCAGAATCGTCATCACATCCGATTGACTTAGACGGGTTGTGCGATTGCGCCGACGCTTTCTCCCGGCAATGCCCGTCGCTGATAAAGTTTCTCAAAGACCTTGCAGAAATCGTCTATCTCACAAAAAAGCGGTAAAATGTCCATTGATGGAAAACTCCTTTCAAATAAATGTTTGCTGATAAATTCATTTTACTTGGAAACTGAGTCTTTCCATCATTTCTTATCCAATACTGACGTTATTTTTACAAAATGGAGAGGAAGCAAATCATATAAATGATGCTCAAGCGATTCGCTGAACTCAGGTCTTGAAGTTCATACCAAACACTAGGCGAAAGAATTAACTTTTTAAGATTTTTTCCAAGTCAACGTGTAAGCCGGTGGGACATTTTTTACTACTAGACGGCTTCTTTGCGCTTTTCCGTAACGCTTTCGCATAAATTCGCGGAGCTTTATTGCTGACGGGAAGTAATACCCGTGCGCGTATTGAAACGTGCGAAATGTGCATCCCTGCTGCATAAATTTGTCTATTTCGAGCAGAATCGTTTCGCCAACTTCGTTTGGCAAGGAAACGAACGGCAGACAGCAGATCACGAATCCGACTTTGCCGAGACCGGATTTTTGGTGAATCGAAAATGTTTCGGTCGCGTTTCCGCAGACGATTTCCAAATCGGGATAGTTTTTTTTAAGTGATTTTACGAGACTGCGGTCGAGTTCGATGCCGAGATAAGATTTTTCATCCGGCAGAATGTCCTGCAAATATTTCGTAATCGCGCCCGTTCCGACTCCGAGTTCGAGAATAATACTTTCCGCGTTCGGTTCGATTCCTTTCACCATTTTCTGAGCGAGTTCGGGCGACGAAGGCGTTATCGCGCCAACTTTAGCCGGATTTTTTAGAAATGCCTGCAGAAATTGAATATTTTCGTTCATTACAAACTTTTAACCCGCCGAAACCGAAACATCGGCTTCGCTTTGTAACTCTGTGTTTACATCGCTGACCGCAATTTTATATCCGCAACCCTCGTTTTGGCAATAGCGCACGGTTCCGTCCTTCTTCGTCGTTTTCTGTAAAAGGAACGGCGCACTGCATTGCGGACACGGCTGCGTGACCGGCTTGTCCCAGTAAACAGCGTCGCATTTCGGATAATTTACGCAGCCGTAAAACGCCTTGCCGCGCTTCGATTTTTTAACGGCAATCTCGCCGGTTTTGCATTTCGGGCAAGCAATTCCGAGCGTTTCACGTTTGACGTAATCGCATTTCGGATAATTGGCGCAGGAAACGAATTCGCCGAAACGTCCTTGTCGTCGGACAAGTTTCGCGCCGTCCTTCGGACAAATTTCGTCGAGTTCGACGGGCGGCGCAACCGTCAATGTCGCGCCGCTTTTTTTATCAATCTTGCGAATGTTTTTGCATTCCGGGTAGCCGGTGCAGCCGTAAAACGTGCCGAAACGCCCGCGTTTGAGAGCCATATCTTTGCCGCACAGTTCGCAAACCGGGATTTCTTCGGCTTCGGTTTGAGTTTCGCCGTTTTCGCCCGTCGCCGCTGCGCTTGCGGTCGCCCGCTTTGAAGCGACTTCGCGTGTCGTTTTGCATTCTGGGTAATTGGCGCAGGCTAAAAACTGTCCGAAGCGTCCGAATTTTATGACCATTCCCGCGCCGCACGTTTCGCAAATCTCGTCGGTCGGAATCGCCTGTTTTTTGGTGTTTTTGATGCTTTCGGCGGCTTCGGATAAATCTTTAGCAAATTTATCGTAAAAAGTTCGGAGAGCATCGCGCCAATTGAGTTTTCCTTCTTCGATTTCGTCGAGATTTTCTTCCATTCGCGCCGTATAAGTCGGGTTGAAAAGGTCTGCGAAATTTTTGACCAGCAAATCATTAACGGTCGTTCCCAAGCCGGTCGGATGAAATCTGCCTTCGAGTTTTTCGACGTATTCGCGGTCCTGAATCGTCGTCATAATCGCCGCGTAAGTCGAAGGTCTGCCGATGCCTTTTTCTTCTAACACTTTAACTAAAGTCGCTTCAGTATAACGCGGCGGCGGGTCAGTGAAATGCTGTTCGGGCGTAATTTTATTGAGTTTTAACTGTTCGCCTTTGGTGACTTGCGGCAGATTTTTTTCTTCGTCGTCATCTTCCGCATCGCTCGGTTTTTCGTCGCGTCCTTCCTGATAAACCTTCAAAAAACCGTCGAACTTTTGGACTGAGCCGGTCGCGCGAAACATAAAACGTCCGGCTTTAATATCAATCGTCGTCTGATCGAAAATCGCGGCGGTCATCTGCGAAGCGACGAATCGTTTCCAGATCAAAGTATAAAGTTTCAGTTCGTCCGCGCTCAAATAATTCTTTAGATTGTCGGGTGTGCGATTGACATCGGTCGGGCGAATCGCTTCGTGCGCGTCCTGTGCGTCTTTTTTCCCGCGATATATTATCGGCTTTTCGGGCAGATATTTTCCGCCGTAACTGCCGCCGATAAAATCCCGAACTTCTCCCAAAGCCGTGTCGGAAACTCTGACGGAATCCGAGCGCATATAAGTTATCAAACCGACTGCGCCTTCCGCTCCAACTTCCATTCCTTCATAGAGCTTCTGCGCCGTCGTCATCGTACGCTTGACGGAAAAACCGAGCTTGCGGGCGGCTTCCTGCTGTAATTTTGAAGTGATAAAAGGCGGTGTCGGGTTGCGTTTTCTTTCTTTTGTCGTGACCGAATCAACGACGAACGATTCTTTTCCGGCTTCTTCAACGATTGATTTTGCCGTCGCTTCGTCTTTAATGTGCGTTTCCGACTTTTTCAAATCCTGATCGAAACCGGAAGTTTTGACGGTTAAATCTTCGATTTTATAAAGCCGCGCATCGAAATTCGGCGGAAGTTTCGCGGCGAGATTGGCAATGATTGACCAATATTCGGTTTTGACAAACGCTTCGATTTCGCGCTCGCGGTCAACGACCATTCGCACGGCGACGGTTTGCACGCGACCGGCGGAAAGTTTTCCGCCGATAGTTTTCCACAAAATCGGCGAAACTTTGTAACCGACCAGTCTGTCCAAAATTCTTCTGGCTTGCTGCGAATCAACCAAATCCTGATTAACCTGTTTCGGTTCTTTAAAAGCGTCTTTGATCGCGTTTTTCGTGATTTCGTTAAACATCACGCGAAAAACCTGTTTTGCCGGACGCTTCGGAACGATTTCTTCAGCGAGATGCTGACAAATCGCTTCGCCTTCGCGGTCGGGGTCGGCGGCGAGATAAATCGTATCGGCTTCTTTCGCCGCGCGTTTCAGGTCGGAAACAACTTTTTTATTGTTGCGCTTCTTTTTGTCGGGAATGACTTCGTAGGTCGGCTCGAAATTATTTTCGATGTCCACGCCGAGTTCCTTCGACGGTAAATCCTTGATATGCCCGATTGACGCGAGAACTAAATAATCGCTGCCGAGATATTTATTGATGGTTTTCGCCTTTGCCGGCGATTCTACTATTACTAAATTTTTTGCCATTTTTGAAAAAAATATGTCGGACGTTTTTTATTCGCCGACATCCTGACTTCTAACACCTCAAGTTGTTTC
>JALYQJ010000019.1 GCA_030855875.1 Acidobacteriota bacterium | reverse complement strand
ATGCGAAGTTTCATAAGTTCTAGTTTTGCATTTCGGGCAAAACATTAAAGAGTAGACGGCAAAAAAGTTTTCGTCAAGGTAAAATTTTATGAATATACGATTGGCACAAAAAGAAGATGTCGCCTCTTTAGTCGAATTTAATCAGGCGATGGCACTCGAAACCGAAGGGAAAAAGCTAAAACCGGAGATTTTGCACAGCGGCGTAAAAGCGGTTTTTGATGATTCAAAAAAAGGTTTCTACGTCGTGGCGGAAACCGCTGGCGAAATCGTCGGCGGTTTGATGATAACTTACGAATGGAGCGATTGGCGCAATGCGTGGTTCTGGTGGATTCAAAGCGTTTATATTCTGCCCGAATATCGCGGACGGCGCATTTACCGGATGCTTTACGAATTCGTAAAAAACAAAGCGGCGGAATCAAAAGACGTTTGCGGATTTCGTCTGTATGTCGAAAAAGAAAACGAGCGGGCGCAGAAAGTTTATGAAAAAACGGGAATGCAAAGTTCTTATTATTTGATGTATGAAGAGAAAATATAAAAATGCCGGAGTTTAATAAAAAACTCCGGCACTTAAAGTTTGAAAAGCAAAATTCGAAAGCGATTATTTTGGTAGTGAGCTAGCAGATATCAAATGTTCACCCTATAAAGAAATATGAAATGCACTTCCAGATTCTACTTTTCAAATATCGAATAAAACTTTAATAGTCAAAAATAGTCAAAAAATCAAAAAAAATGAACAAACCTAAAAATTCGCGTTTGGATTCGGCGGATAGTAAAAGCCACCGAAAGTTGTCAGCGTTTCAGGATTGAACTTTTTTCGCGCTCCGCAACGCAGACAAGTTCTGTATCCCAATATGCCTTTAGAAAAAGGTCGGCTTAAATTTGGATGCCCACAGCCAAAAATTTTTGTTAATAAGCCGACCTTTTTGCCGAATAAAACATGGTCAACAACTATCTTTTCTCCATTATTTTCAAAATAGTTTTGAATTGAAGTTGTTGCCATAACCTGCCCCTTGTTCGTTATTTGTAAAATTACCCCTGCCCGTAAACCAACCCTTTATTTTTCCTGTTTCGTTGTCCTTCCGCTTGTTCGTTGTTTTCCCCTGCCATCTTTCCGAGATGTTATTCTTAAAGCAACCGATATGCCACAATTTAGCGGTTTGAAAAATTTCGCATTTTCTTCCGTAAATGCGCAGATTTTAATTCGCTCGAAATTTTCATTGCCTGTTTTTGATACAAAATCTTATTGCATTTCGGCAGTCGTCTGTCTGAATTTAGTGCATTATGAATCAATTTCAGATTATGTTTTAATGAAATTTATGATACGCATCAGCGAGACGGAATTTGCCGGAATCTGCGCGGGCATACGCGAAGACAGAGAAATCATTTGTAAACACAATCCGATTGGAAGCGAAGAAGAAACGCTTTTTTGGATGCTTCTGAGTTGTCTGGTAAGTTATCTCAGCCTTTCTGAAATCGAAACGCCCTGTTTTACCGGGATGCCGGATGCGGAAACTTATCGTCAGGCGATTTTGTTTGTTTTGAAGGACAGAAAAACCGCCGATTTCGACGCGCAAAAATATCTGAATAAATTAACCGAAATATGATTATCGAAACTTTTGTTTTAACGCCTTTCCTGCAAAATACGCGCGTTGTCGTCTGCGAACAAACGCGAACGGCGATTTGTGTTGATCCGGGCGAAGACTCGCCGGAAATCGTCAATTTTCTCCGCGTAAACGATTATAATTTACAGGCAATTGCGCTGACTCACGCGCATCTCGACCACATCGGCGGAGTTTCCGATTTGCACAAAAACTTTCCGAAAGCGGAAATTTTATTACATCAAGACGATGAAGAATTATATTACGGTTTGCCGGAACAGCCGGTTTTTATGGGTATTCCGCGTTCACAGTTAAAAATTCTCGGTCTCGATTACGAAGTTCCGCCGCGACTTACGCGCAACTGGCAGGACGGCGAAATTTACGCGGTCGGCGAGCTTCGGTTTGAAATTTCACATTGTCCGGGACATTCGCCCGGTCACGTCATTTTTGTCGAAAAAGCGAAGCGAAAAGTTTTCGGCGGCGATTGTTTGTTTGAAAATTCAATCGGCAGAACCGATTTGCCGGGCGGCAATCACGCGCAATTAATGGATTCGATAAACCGTAAAATTTTAACGCTCGGCGATGATTTCACGGTTTACACCGGACACGGAAACGATACGACAATCGGAGTCGAAAAAGCGTCGAATCCGTTTCTGACCGGCGTTTATCAAATATAAAATCTTCAAAGTTAAAGTTAAATAAAAAGGAGAAACAACAGATGCGGAAACTTTGGGCAGGCGTATTTTTATGCTGTATTTTACTGATTAATGTTCGGGCGCATTCGTCTTTGATTAAAGATAATCCCGTGCATCCAAACAATCAGGACGTAGTGATCAAAACCGAAAAAGTGGCGGGCAATGTTTATGTTTTATTCGGTCAGGGCGGCAACATTGGCGTTTCGTCGGGAAAAGACGGAATTTTGATGATTGACGATCAGTTTGAACGGCTCGCAGATAAAATCAAGTCCGCGCTCAAAGAACTCGGTTCGGACAAACCTCGCTTTTTGTTTAATACGCATTGGCACGGCGATCACGCGGGCGGCAACACGGTTTTCGGCGCGGATTCGATTATTATCGCGCACACCAACGTCAGAAAACGCTTGATGACTCCGAATTCCGGCGGCAGAGAATCAAAACCGTTCGCGGCAATCGGTCTGCCGATTGTTACTTACGATGCCGGTTTGTCAATTCATTTTAACGGCGAAGAAGTTCGCGCCGTTCATTTTCCAAACGGTCATACCGACGGTGATACGGCTTTGTTTTTTAC